>NZ_CP139980.1 GCF_034424525.1 Sphingobium yanoikuyae | reverse complement strand
AGTTCCCTTCGCCCTCGGTTTTAAGAACCAGACGATTAACGTCGCCACCGTACCAGGCGCTGCCATCCCAACGATAAGCATCGCGACCATCCCGGATCTGGACTTCAGCCAGGTTGAATATGACCTGCGAGAAATTCTGCCCCCCGTGCATCTGCAGATGCTGCTGCGAATGCGCCATGGCGGCGGCAGAGTAGACTTGGTCCGCGGCCCGATCCGTCGGGATCGGCGGCGGCGGAGCGTTGCCGGCCGGCAGGTTGGTCCCGACCATCGTCATGCCGGTCGCCGAAGGAGGCATGCTTCCCATGTCATGACCCGCCATGCCTTGCATAGCGCCCGAACCATGGTCCATGCCCTGCATGGCACCTGGCTGGCCGGGGGCGGCACCGCCGGAGGTATCTGGCATCGCCGACATGTCGTGCCCGGCACCAGGATTGGGGTTGGCTCCAGGCGTAGTCATGCCCGGCATGGCCGTCATGTCATGACCGGCGTGAGGATCGGCAACGACCGCTCCAGGGGCCGGCGGCTTGGCGGACCGACTTGCGGCGGGCCTGGCCGCCGATCCCGCCTTCGCGCGCGGTGTCGACCTGGCGGCAGGCTTCGCGGACTCCTTGCGCGCGGCAGGCTTGGTTGCTGCGGGCTTCTTGGCGACAGGCTTTTTCGCCGCTGGCGTCTTTGGCGGCGGCATCTTCATGCCGGGCATGTTGGAATGGTCCATCTGCGCGGCCACCGGACTTGCGAGGCCAAGTGCCGCGCCGCCAGCGATCAAGAGGAACTTAGGCTGCATCGCGGTTCTCCTCGCCCATCGGGCGAACCGTCACGACACGCATCATCCCCGCGGTCATGTGATAAAGATTGTGGCAGTGGAACGCCCAGTCGCCGGGCGCATCGGCCGTTACGTCGAATGTCATCTTACCGCCGGGCGCCACATTCACCGTGTGCTTGCGAGGCGCGAAGTCGCCATGTCCGGTCACCAGCTCGAAGAAGTGGCCGTGCAAATGAATTGGGTGCGGCATCATCGTGTCATTGACCAGGGTGACGCGCGCGCGCTCGTCCTTGCGGAACGGGATGGGGTCGGCAGGGTCGCTCATCTTCTGGCCGTCAAAGCCCCACATGTAGCGCTCCATATTGCCCGTCAGGTGGATCTCCAACTGACGCGACGGGGCGCGAACGTCCGGGTTGCGGTCGAGCGCGACAAGATCGCGATAAGTGAGCACGCGATGATCCGCGTCCTCCAGCCCCTGCGGCGGCTCGCCCGTGCGGTCCTTCGGCATCGGCGAGATGGTCTGCACTCCCGGCCCCATCTTGACGCCGGGCGCGTTCTTGGGGTTGCGCATGTTCATGTCCATGCTGCCGCCTGACCCATGATCCATCCCGGCCATGCCGCCGCTGCTCATCTGACCATGGTCCATGCCCGCCATCCCGGCAGCGCCCGCCGCCATTTGGCTATGGTCCATCCCTGGCATAGCGCCGCTCATCTGGTCGCCCCCCATCCCAGCCATGCCGGCCATCGCAGCGCCTACCGCCTTCGTTCCGTGATCGGTGGGCTCTTTCCACCCGGTGAGCTTCCACAGGTTGCGCGAGGCATTCTGCATCAACGTGGGATCCGGCCCGCGCTTTGCGACCGGGTTCTCGTCCGCCATACCGGACATCCCCTCCATCCCGCTCATGCCGCTCATGTCCATGCCCATGTCGGTCATGGTCAGCAACGTGCGCGGGCGGAGCGGCGGGACCGGGGCGATCATGCCCTCGCGCGGGGCCAGTGTCGCGCGCCCCATGCCGGATCGGTCGATCGCCTCGGAAACGAAGCTGTAGGCGCGGTCCTCGGGCGTCACGATCACGTCGAAGGTTTCCGCGACGCCGATCTGGAATTCGTCCACGGTTACCGGCCGGACGTTCTGGCCGTCGGCCTGCACCACCGTCATCGGCAAGTCAGGGATGCGCACGTTGAAGTTGGTTTGCGCCGCAGCATTGACGATGCGCAGCCGAACCCGCTCGCCCGGTCGGAAGAGGCCCGTCCAGTTGTCGTAAGGGCCAAAGCCATTGACGAGGAAGGTGTAGGTCGACCCCGTAACATCCGCAATATCGGCCGGGTCCATGCGCATCTTGCCCCATTCCATCCGATCCTTGAGGCGCATCTCGCGGCCGGCGAGCAGCCCGCTCAGCGTCGGGCGCTGATAGTTGAAATAGGCGCCGCCCATCTGCTTGAGCTTGCGGAAAATTTCCTCGCCCGTCATTTCGCTATGGTCGGAGAGGACGATCACATGCTCGCGGTCGAACGCGATCGGGTCGGCACCGGCCGGATCAATCACGATGGGTCCGTAGAGCCCTGCCTGCTCCTGTTCGCCCGAATGGCTGTGATACCAGTAGGTGCCCGACTGCAAGATCGGGAATTCGTATACGAAGGTCGAACGCGCCTTGATGCCAGGGAAGCTGATGCCGGGCACGCCGTCCATTTGGAACGGCAGAATGAGCCCGTGCCAGTGAATCGAGCTATCCTCGTCGAGATTGTTGGTCACTGCGAGACGGACGTTCTGGCCCTCCTGGAGGCGGACGAGCGGTGCGGGCACGGTGCCGTTGACGCCGATTGCCGGCGTCGTGATCCCGTCCATGACGAGCTTCATCCTGTCGATCGTCAGCGCGATGTTTGTGCCCGACACGGTCGGCAGGGGCCTGGCGATGCCGCGCGACACAGGTTGCGCCCAAGCCGGCAGGTAGGCCGACATGGCCAGCGTGCCGCCAAGCATGGCGGTTCCGCGCATTACGTCGCGCCGGTTTAGATTGCGGCTCATGCCTTTCCTTCGCTCCAGTTCAATGCTTGCGGCCGGCGGCGGGGGGGGGGGGGCCGCCGACCTTATCTTTCATTACGCGCAAATAGGCCCATCCCCTCACGCGAAGTCGAGAATTTTCGATAATCTTTCACGCGCACGCCGGAGCCGCGTCTCCACGGCCTTTCCGCTGATCCCCAGCGCGGCGGCGGTTTCCGCCTGGGACAAGCCCTCCACGGTCCGCAGCAAAAGCGTCTCCTTGAGCGTGGCCGGCAGCTCGGACACCGCGCGCGAAAGCCGCGCAAGCTCTGCGCGATCGAAGGTGATGGCGTCGGCACCCGGCGCCTCGTCCCGCTCACTCTCCATGGTGTCGGGCGGCAGCGAAGAGGCGAACGATAGTATCTGGCGTATGCGCCGCCGCCTGTGCCAGTCGCGGCTCTTGTTGATCGCCACGCGGGTCAGCCACGCAGCGAGCGGCCGATCTCCGTCATACTTTCGCAAGTTCTGAAAGGCGGCCACGAAGCATTCCTGAGTGAGGTCAAGCGCCTCTTCGGCGTCGCCGATATGCGAGCGGATCAGGCGGTAGACCGGTCTTTGGTGCCGCCGCATGATCTCAGCGAACGCAGCCTGACGTCCGGCGAGCGTCAAGGCGGCGAGTTCGCCGTCCGTGCAGGCCGCGAGATCAAGGCTCACCGCGCGTCTGCGGTCAGCGCCTTCACCACCGCGCGGTCAAACGTCCTCGCCTGGTCGGGCCGCAGGATCTGCCGCATCGCGAACATATGGTTCAACGTCTCCTTCTGGAGCTCACCCATCGCGCCGTGCGAACGATCGACGGCGGCCGCGACCTGCGGCCCATTGCCATGCTCGACTTCAATGGCGTCGGCGAGCCGCGCGTTGTCGGCCCTGAGTTCCAGCTCCAATGCACGCCTTCGAACGGCGAAGCGTGACTCCAGCGTCTGGAGTTTGGTCCGTTGAGCCTCGTCCAACTCAAGCCCGTCGTGGAGCAATCTGTGAAGCTCCACGCCTGGGGTCGTCGACGAAGGAAACACTTCGCGTCCAGCCCACACGCCTGCGACCGCCGCTGTGAACGCGATGGCCGCGATCAGCATCGTTCTCCGGGCGCTGCCCGTCACTGGAACGCCAGCAAGGTCGAAGGCGCTAGCGGCGCGGCAGGCCCGAAAGGCGTCAGCGTCGGCATCTGCGCAGGCGCCGCTGCGGACGACAATCCGCCGCCCACCACTCCCAAGGCGACCGCGCCTACCGCTGCCAGCATGCCAGTCCGCAGTGTCACTCCGCCGCCGGCGCGCCGCTCCGCCGCGATCAACCGCATGACATCGCCTTCCAGTTCAGCGAGCCGGGGATGAAGCGGCTGCTCGGCAAGGCGGCGCAAGGCGCTGTCTAAATCCATATCCATGTTCATTCCTCCGCCGTGCTCACATCCTTTACGCACGGCCGGCGAACACCCCTCGAATCCGACGTGAACGAATGTCACTAAGCGGGAACGCCCCCGAGCGCCGCGGCGCACTCTTCCATTGCATCCAATCGTTCACAGCTCGCACGCAGGCCGGCGATCCACGCGTCCCGCTGTTTTCAAGTTCCTGATTCACCTTCTATTGGCAGGCCGAGCGCAGCTAGGGCGGCAACCATGGTGTTCGTCAGGTCAAGCGAGGGGGCGACAATGTGTGCGTGGCGGCTGTGGGCAACGGCATGGCCGTGCATATGTCGACGTTTGTCGCGACCAGATAGCGCGATTGGCAACAAGCCGCCGATATTGCTCGTGAGCCGGGCAGCGGCACATGACCATTCCGCTGTCCGCAGGAGTTGGGTGACGGCAAGCGGAATGGTCCAAGAACGGGCAGCGGCGATAGATCGACACTATCGTCTTCTGGAGGAAATGGAGGGGCCATGTCTGTGTCTGCCCCCCCGCCGAGGAGGCGGTTTAGTGCGTGCTGAACAACTACGGTGAAAGCATCCAGCACCAAAGGAAAAGCCTTTGTCTAAAAGCTCATTCTAACCGTCGCTCGCGCGGTTGTCGGCGCACCGGGCATGATGTTGTTGTCGTTGTAGGCGGACGAAAAATAGCCGCTATTAAGGAGGTTCTCGACGTTGATTTGCGCCTCGATGTGGGGGGTGAGCTTGAAGAACGCGGCGGCATCGACGCGGGTGAACGCAGGCAGGACGGCGGCATTGCTGACCGAGGTGAAACTTTTCGATTGGTGGTAGATACCCGCCCCGGCCCCGAGGCGAGGGGTGAAATCGTAGCGGGTCCAGAGCGAAGCCTGCTGCTTGGGCACAAGCGGGACCTCGCGGCCGGCAGGAGCCGCACTCGTTGTCTTGCGGATTTTTGCGTCCTGCAGCGTGTAGCCGGCGCTGATTTGCCATTGGGGTGTGATCGCGCCGTTGAGGCCGATCTCAAGCCCTTTGCTGCGCTGCGCGCCCGTTAGCACCGTCCGCGTGGCGTCGTTGGGGTCGGTCGCGCGGGTGTTGGTGCGATCGAGCCGGTAGACGGCAGCGGTCAGGTTAAGCGTTGGGGAAACATCCCATTTGAGGCCGACTTCGTAATTGTCGAACTTCTCTGGTTCCAGCGCGGCGGTTGTTATGTCGAGCGATGAAAACTGATCGCCCGATTGCGGCAGGAAGGACCGGCTATAGCTGGCGTAGATCGAGACGGGTTGCACCGGCTTCAGCACTACCCCAAGGCGGGGAGACCAGAGGGTGTCGGTCCGGCTATAGCTCCGCCCGGCGACGAGATCATCGATGCTGAGCTTGAAGCGGTCGCGGCGAACGCCGCCGATGACATCGACATGTTCGCCGATCGAGATCTGGTCCTGCACATAGAAGGCCGTGGCGTCGGCATTTGTCCGGATAGACCGGTAGCCGGTGTTGGCGGTGGTGCGCAGCGTGACTGGCGGCACCGTGATTCGGTCAGCCAACGCGACAAAGACGCGCCGCCCTCCATTGACGATATCACCACTTCCGAAAAAGCCATTGATCCGCTGGTTGCGCGTGCGCTGATCGCCATATTCGAAGCCGGCGAGCAGCACGTGGCGGACGGGGCCGGTGGTGACGGTCCAGACGAGATCGTTCTGGTTGAGCAGGTTCTTGCGCGTCGTGGGATCGCTATATGCCTCGAGGCCGACGCTCTGGACGGCGCCGCGCGGGGTGGCCGGGGTTACCGCGAAAGTGTTTCGATAGAGCTTCTCATAATCTCCGTAGAGGACGCGACTGGTTACGGTCAGGTTGTCGCTAAACCGATGCTCGATGCGCCCGCTTAGGACCTTAGCCTCGAAATCGCTGACGTTGAATCCCGGCACACCAAAAAAGGTATCGCGAAAACCGGTAAGGGGGCGTGACGGGCTGGTCAGAGAGCCTTGGGCAGCCGAGGGAACGCCTCGATCGATCGTGCGCTTGTCATTGTTGTATTCGAAGCCCAGGTCGATCCGTGTGGTGCCGCCTAGCGATACGGCAAAGGTCGGATTGATCGCGAGCCGGCGTCCGTCGTAGAAGTCCCGGTTGCTGTTGAACTCCTCATAGACGGCGTTCAGTCGAGCCGAGGCGGACTGGCTGATCGGTTGGTTGATGTCGGTGTCGATATACCATGCGCCATATGTATCCGCCGAACCGCTGCTACTGATGAAGGCGTTGGCACCGGGGCGCTTGGTGACGCGGTTGACGATCCCACCCCCACCACCGCGGCCGAAGATCATTGCGTTGGGACCTTTCAGGACCTCGATCCGCTCTGCGTTGTAGAGGCCGCGGTAATATTGCACGTCGTCACGCAGGCCATCGACAAAGAAGTCTGCGGTGCTGTTGTTGCCGCGCAGAATGATCTGATCGCGGTGACCCTCACCCTGAGATATCACCGCGCCGGGGACATAGCGAAGCACGTCGGCGATCGAGCGCATAGCTTGATCGTCAATCTGCGCCTCGGTGATGATCGATGCCGCCTGTGGAACGTCCTTGAGACTGGTCGGAGTGCGGGTGGCGGTGCTGGTCGCATCGACCTGGTAGCCGTCCCGGACGCCGGTGACGATGATTGTTTGGCGTGCGTCCGTAGCCGGGGGAGCTGGCTGGTCCTGGGCCGTTGCGGGCACGGCCATTAATCCAAGGCCTAACGCGCCGCTTAATGTACTTTTTTTCATTTTACCCCCTTGCGAATCGTTCTCAATCTGTGCGCCGCCCTATGATATATGCAACTGCTTCGCAATAGCCGATGTCTGACTTGAAAGTGCGTGATGAAGGTAATGGTGCGCATCGACCCCCTAAGTTGGAGACGCCCGAACGGTGTGCCGCCAGATCGGTGAGCAAGCCCTGCCGTCGCTCACCAGATTAGGGGGCGAGTTCGGGATCTCGGCGCCTGCGGTGGTCGTTTCGCTAGCGTCGCGCCTCTATATGTGATAATGTCCTTTATCACACACTCTAGGGACCATGATCGCATGACCGGGACGGCCGCCACGACACCCCCGCAACGTCGCCCCGTCATCCGGGCCGTCAGTTTCGATGAGGCCGGCGCGGCGATCGGCAGCTTGCTGCCGATCGCGCGGCCGCCCACACGCGCGGCCGAAACCGGCGCATCCGGCAAGGTCGCGGATTTCCTGCTGGCCTGGTGGAACGGCGACGAGTGCGGGCATTTCCCGATCATCCACCTTTGCAACGTCGATGCCGTCATTGCCGAGGATATGCTTACGGTCATGGCCTATCTGGCGCAGGAGTCGACCACCTACGCCGATGCCTGGGGCTACCGCGACGCGATGGGCGACCTTTGGGTGCGCTATCGCGGCGACCCCGCAGAGAGCGTTTAAACGCCTCCGAAGATCCACCGCAAAAAGGGATGCCGGCATGATCGAAAATGACGACGAGGCTTTTGCCGACAACTACGCCGAGCGCGACCAAGCCAAGGCGCTGTGCGAGCAGGCGCACGCGGGCGGGTTGCGTTTCGAGGCGTATCTACCCGGCGACATGGCCGATTGGCTGTTGGCGCAGGTCGAGCGGGGCCATTTCGTTGATCCGTCCGAGGCGGTGTTCGCGATCGTCAAGAACTTTATCGACATGGAGCCGCACCGCGATTTGCGCGACGAGCTGCTACGCCGGATATTAGACGAGTCGGTTGCGCGCGGGCTTGAGGACGTGAAGGCGGGCCGCGTTCGTCCCGCTGATGAGATGTTTGACGAATTGCGCCGGGAGCTGGCGAAGCCTCGCCCCGAGCCGGCCCGTTGGCAGAAGATCGCACGATGAACCAGCTCGCCCCCCTGCCCTCGCCGGCGCTGGCGTTGCCGGCCTTGATCGCGGCGGCCGACGACGCCACGCGGCTGCGCTTCCTTGAGTTCTTCGCCGTCACCATTCGCAACCCGCATACGCGCCGCGCCTATATGCGCGCGGCCGGCGACTTCCTGGCCTGGTGTGAGGCGCGCGGCGTCGCCTCGCTTGAGGCCGTGCAACCGCTCCACGTCGCGGCCTGGGTCGAGGCGCTGGGGCGCGAGCTGGCCGCGCCCAGCGTCAAGCAGCAGCTCGCCGGCGTGCGCCACCTGTTCGACTGGCTGGTGACGGGCCATATCGTGCCGGTGAACCCTGCCGGATCGGTGCGCGGGCCGGCGCATAGCCAGCGGCGCGGCAAGACGCCGGTGCTGGCCCCGGACGAGGCGCGGCGGTTGCTCGACAGCATCGACGTGACCACCCATGCGGGCCTGCGCGACCGCGCCCTGATCGGGTTGATGGTCTATAGTTTCGCGCGGATCGGCGCGGCGCTAGCGATGCGGGTCGAGGACGTGTTCATGCAGAACAGGCGGCTATGGGTCCGACTGCACGAGAAAGGCGGCAAGCGCCATGAAATGCCCTGCCATCACAATCTAGAGGATTATCTGACCGCCTATATCGACGGGTGCGCGCTGCGTGAGGATCGCAAGGGATCGCTGTTCCGCACGATCGCACGCGGGACTAAGCGACTAAGCGATACCCCCCTGCCCCAAGCCAATGCCTTCGCGATGGTGCGCCGGCGCGCAGGCGCGGCCGAGATCGGGACGGCGATCGGCAACCATTCGTTCCGCGCGACCGGAATCACCACCTATCTGAAAAACGGCGGCACGTTGGAGACGGCCGCGACGATGGCGAACCACAGCTCTACCCGCACGACCCAGCTCTATGACCGCCGGCCCGATGACGTGACGCTGGACGAGGTGGAGCGGGTGTTGATCTAGGCGGCGATCGCTGGCGCACATCCCCAGCGCCCGCCCTGCCAATGGAACCCTACCTGCTGCGCGTTGCTGATCGCGGGCGGCTCGCCCTTGTGCCAGAAACCGAGCATCTTGCCCCGATCGTCCAGATGAGCGTCGGCGACGATCGCGCGCGCGGCCTGGATGAATTGCCCATGCCCGAACACATAGACCAGCGAAGCGGCCGGCATGGCGGCGAGGCGGGCAAGCGCCGACTCGCAGCGCCGGAGCAGATTGGCGAAGCTCTCCGCCCCCTCCCCGTCGCAATAATCAGGATCGGCCTCGCTCCAATAGCGTTCGAGGTGCGGCATCCGCTCGGCGCTGCGCGTGCCGTTCCAGCGCGCCGGTTGCAGATAGGTGAACTCTTCTATCGGCCAGACTTCGACCGGGACGCCGGGGAAGCGCGCGATCGTCGGCGCGGCCGTCTGCCGGGTGCGGGTATAGGGCGACGTGACGATGAGCGCGGGCGCTTGCGTCCAGCTCGCCGCGACCTGGCGCGCTTGTTCGTGGCCGTGCTCCGTCAGCTCGATCGTCGCGAGATCGCGACACGGCACGCCGGCGTTGCCTGTAGATTCGCCGTGGCGGATGAAGATCGCCCGCATATGCGTCATCTATCCGAATACCTCGCTATGCGAGCCAAGGCGCGCGAGGCGCAGCGTTTCGTCGTCGGGCTTGGCGTAGATCAGCACCAGATCGGGCTTGACGTGGCAATCGCGGTAGCCCGCCCAATCGCCGCTCAGATCATGGTCGCGGTATTTGGGATCAAGCGGCGTGTCGGTCGCGAGCGCGGCCAGGACGGGCAGAAGATCGGCATCGAGGGTCGCTCGATGTCGGCCCTTTGATTCCCGCTTGTAGTCGCGCTTGAACCGGGTCGAACGATCAATCGTCCGCATGGAGGTCCGCCATCAGCGCATCGACGCTGGCAAACTTGGTCCCCTTCCCCGCCGCCAGCTCTGCCATTGCCTCGCGTGTCGCGGCGTTCGGAACCTTGACCTCGAAAGGCAAGCGCCGTTCGTCGGCGATACGCAGCATCAGCAGCCGGATAGCGTCGGAGATCGAAAGGCCCATCGCGCCCAGCGCGGCGGTGGCGCGTTCCTTCGTCGTATTGTCGATCCTGGCGCGGACATAGGTGTCGGAAACAGCCATTGGGATTTCCTTCTGAAAACGTAGTCCCAATGTAGTCACAAAATCTGATTTTGGCAATGGGTGCGGTGATTATGCGCCTGCCGCTGGCGCGGCACCGTGGCTCTAGTCGCTCACGCTCCCCAAGCCCGCAAGCGGTCTTGGCCCAAGGTAACGATCCACATGGCGGAAGCGAGATCGCTGCGCGGATCTCGCGCAGCAGTGCCGGGGGAAAGGCGGTCCCGGCCGCCTCTCCCCCGCAACGGCAATCAGCGGGACCGTGGCTCACTCGGCTGCGCCTCCCTGCGCCGCGCACCACTCCCGCAGATTCCCGCTGCCCCCCTCTCTCGCCGGCGTTCTTGGGCGTCCGTGTTCCGGCCGATGGCATGGCCATCGCCGGACAGGCGATTTGAAGGGAGTAAAGACGATGACCCACGAAACCCGCGAAAGCTGGCTCAATGCCGTGGCGCAGGGCATGGCTCTGCTGTTCGAGGCGCTGGACGCCCCCTGCCCGACCGCTTACGCGTGGCGATCGGCTTCACCAGCAGAGGCGCGAAGGGCAAGGCGATCGGTGAGTGCTGGGACAACCGACTTAGCGCGGACGGGCATTTTGAAATCTTCATTCGCCCGGACCTAGCGCACGCGCCCGATGCGATGCCGGCGCAGATCGCGGCCATCCTCGCGCATGAGCTGGTCCATGCCGCCGTCGGCATCCCGGCAGGGCATGGGAAGGCGTTTAAACGGGTCGCGCTGGGGCTGGGGTTGGTCGGGCCTATGCGCGCCACCACCCCCGGCGAGGCGTTCCTTGCGGCCGTCGCACCGATCCTCGATGCCGCTGGCCCCCTCCCCCATGCCCGTCTCGACACGGACGGGGAGTCGACCGCGCCCAAGGAGCAGAAAACCCGGATGCTGAAATGCGAGTGCGCGACGTGCGGCTATACCGCGAGGACCGCGCGCAAATGGCTTGAGCAGGCCGGAGCGCCGCTTTGCCCGATCGAGGATCACGGCCAGATGAGCCATGAGGCGCTGGACGATGACAGCGAGGATGAGGGCGGCGAGGACGGCTAGACGCCCTGCCCTTTCATCCGATAGCCGCTTGCGCTATGACCACATGCAAACATGAGTTCATGTAAGGATATTCACATGCCAACAATCGCGATCATCAGCCAGAAGGGGGGCGCGGGCAAGACCACCCTCGCCTTGCACCTGGCCGCAGCCGCCGAGGATTCCGGGCATACCGCGCTGGTGATCGATCTCGACCCGCAGGCGACGGCGAGCCAATGGGCGGCATGGCGGCAGGACGCGCCCCCGGTCGTGATCGACAGCGCCCCCCCTCGCCTTGCCGCCAAGATCGAGCAAGCGACGGCGCAGGGCGCGGAGTTCATCGTGATCGACACCCCGCCCCATGCCGACAGCGCCGCCAGCGCCGCCGTCGAGGCGGCCGACCTGGTGTTGATACCTTGTCGGCCGAGCGCGTTCGACCTGGCCGCGATCAAGACCACGGCCAGCCTTGTGAAGATGCGCGGCAAGCCCGCTTTCGTGATCTTCACGGCGGGAAGCCCGACCGCGCCACGCATGTATGACGAGGCGGCGCAGCTCGTGCAGGGTTACGGGCTGGACGCCTGCCCGCTGCGTGTCGCGGATCGCGCCGCGTTCCGCCATGCGGCGACCGAGGGAAAAACCGTGATGGAGATCGAACCGAATGGCAAGGCGGCCGATGAGGTGCGTCAGCTTTACAAGTGGGCATGTGAACATGTAAACATGCCAGCAGATAGGAAGCGGAGGGCCAGCGCATGAGCCGGAAGGGATCATTGCTTGCATTGCGGGATCGGGACGCAGCGCCGACGCCGGCGACGGCCGAGCCGGAGGGAAGGGCGGCCGCGCCGAGCGCCCGCAGCACTGGCGTAGGCACCGGCAGCAGTTCGAGCAGCAGCCCGGTTGCGCCGAGCCGTCAGGGCAAGAAGGCGATGACGGGCTATTTCAGCCCGGAAATGTCGTTCGCCATGCACATGACCGCCCGCAAGCACGGCATGAGCTTGCAGGACGCGATGGCCGAGGCGTTCAACGACTGGCTCCGAAAGATGGGGGAAAGTCCTGTAGGCAAGTGAGCATGTTCACATGCAAACATATAGCTTAGGGGAAAACTCATGGCCGTGCTAATCGTGTCCGCCATCTTCGCACTGGTGATGATCGGATTGTCCATCCGGGCAAACGCCCGTTTCCGGCAGGAAAGGAAACTGCCGATGCAATGGCGGCTTTCACGATGATTGTGTTGAAAAACTCTCAGAGGCATTTCCTTGGGTAATATTCGAATTCAGGCGCAGTGGCAGGCGCATCAATGATTCGCAGGGCGCGGGCCGTCTGCATCATTGTTACCGAAAATCGGCGGGACGCACCTCAGCACCGACTTTTTCAACACAATCACGATCAGAGCCGCTTTCCAATTTGGTGAATTGGTCCGCACCTCGCGTTCTAGCTCTCAGCTTCACGCCCTTCCTTGCGATCTGTGTGCTGGGGCTGTTCAATGTTACCGCGATGACCCTAACGCCGAGGCCAGGGCAGGAGGGGATGCTGTTACCGTCCCCGATCTTTATTGGAGGCGCGTTCGTGGCGGCCCATGTTTTCCAGCTTTGGTTGATCGGAAGGAGCCTGGGCCGAAGTTAAACTCAATGTCGTCATGTTCACATGCAAACATGGCAGTTAACGCCACGACACTGGGGGCGTTTGCGGGAGGGGGCGGAATCCTACGCCAAGCTCGCCCAGATAGCCGGCGCGAGATCTTACTTGTTGCTGCCTTCTACGGTCGCGCCAGAAAGGCGACGGCTCAGTTCTATCCGGCGATGGCTACGCATTTTGAAGGTGTCTGGCCCAACGCGCCGATACTCAATGAAGCCGAGAGAACGCCAAAATCGCTCTGCCGCTTCATTCGCTTCCAGCACGGCCAACCGAATCTCTGTGGCACCTCTCGCAGCGGCCCAGCTTTCGACCGTCGAGTAAATTGAGCGTCCGACGCCACGACCACGCTGTCGAGCCGCTACCGTGAATCCGTGTCCCGATAATGTACAGGGGCCAGTCAGTCTGGAAAGGCGGGATGATAGTTATGCATCACGCTAACGCATCCTCCTCAGCATCAGCATCGAGCATTCGGCCCATCGCGTAGTAATCGCCAATAACGCCTGATTCTTTATTGGCTGCCACAACATCTCCGCACACGGTATAGCCAAGCCGTTCATAAAATGCGAACGCCCGGTCGTTGCGAACAGCGACGTGGAAGATCAGGAAGAGCAAGCCACGGCGACGTACCCATTCCTCGGCGGACTTCACCAGGCTTGCTCCAAGCCCACGTCCCTGCCACCGTGTCCGGATAGCCAGATTAAAAGAGGCAAATTCTGCAGCGCCTTCGATGCACACGCTCCGTACATCTATGTAGCCGACGAGGTCGCCTATGCGTTGCAGGACGAAGATGCCTCGCTCGCCGGCTACGGCGGCGTTTAGTTCGGCAGTTGTGCGGCGCAGGAGTTCCCCTCGATCCCGGACATCGAAGATCATATGTTCCGCTTCGCGAGCGAGGGCGATCTTCAAGCGTACCAAAGCTTTAGCGTCGTCAAGGTTCGCCGGCCGTAGCTCGCTCCAGCTCTGCTTTCCGCCTACTTGAGCTATCGAACGCGCCGGCGGGAGTGGGCGCGCGTATATTACCTGTGTCATGTGAGGATCTGGACTCCCTGTAACGCGCGCGCGCGCTTTGAGATCGCGAGTTTGCCGAGGGAAAGGTGACCAGAGCGGAAAGCGTGACGTGGGGAAAGCCGCGCCGGATAGCTGAGGCTGCGCGGCCCGTCCGCTTGACGCTGTTCCCGCTTCCAAAAGGCAAAAAGCCCGAGCAGATTCCCCGCGACCGATACAAGATCAACGGCCAAGGCGAACGGTGCGCCAATGAGAAGATTGTGGGCCAGCCAGAAGGGCGCGGCCACGAGAAAGACGATCTTCATCCGCGTCGTTGATCGCTGGGTCCGCGCAATGAAAGAAGATGCACCGCCGCAAGCGGCAAGGCCGGACAGGATTCCATGCCAGGTCGCCACGGTGAGCAACAGCAGCGCGAGCAACGTCGCGCCGTCGAGCGCGAGCTTGGCAACCCGGTCACGAACCACCAGCGCGACGGTGAGCTGCATCAGGGAAAGAAGGCATGCGGCCGAAGCGGTAGGCGCGCCGATCAGCGCGAAGTGAAGCGCGAATGCGCCCGCGCCCGCGCCCTGCACCATGAGCGCTCCCCGGCGCGAGGGTAGGAGCGGCCAGCTCACCACGCAGCCGAGACCAACAGCCCCGAATAGGATCGCAGCTAACCCGGTGCTCGCAAACGTTTGATCGAGGAAAAGCGACATGCACGCTCGCGTCGGGGTTGGTCCGGCTTCCACCGTGAAGGAAGAAGGTTAATGTGGCGTTGTCGTCGACCGCTTTCCCATCGCGAGTCCCGGCCACAATGGCATTTGGCTTTTGACGAGGACTGGTTCATTCTGCGTCCAGCGCGGCGCTCTTCCCCTTGGGTTCCGCCCTTGTTTGGACCAGGACAATGGTGCGTGACGCTTTCAAGCTTCTCGCCATCTCGACGTCGCTCGTGCTTTCTGGCTGCGTCAGTCCGCGAGAAATGGCCGCTCGCCATCGGGCGGCGTGTGCGAGCTACGGCTTCCAGCCTGGAACGGAGAGCTATGCGAATTGCCTTCTCCAGCTCGACGTAGGTGATTACGGCTACGGCCATCATAGGGGTGGCGTGCCGTTGTTTCCCGCCCGGCATCAGGCGCCCGCGCCGCCTCCGCCTATCGCCACGCAGGACTAAGGTCGGCTAAAGTTCACTGATGCCCCATCGTCCTGACCTATTGATCTACGCACTTTCGCTCGGAAGCGCAGCGCCCGTGGCGGCTCAGCAGGTGGTGCCCGCCAAACCACGAACCGCCGCGGGTGCGTCGAAGTTCGTCCAGGACATGCTGACCCGCGGCACAGCCGTCGCAAAGCCTTGGCCGGGTTTCGTGCGGAACAGCAGGATCACGAGCGTAGGAGTGAAAGGTGGTTGCCTCGTTACGCTCACGCTCGCCGACAAAAGCGCCCTCAGCGTGAAACTAGATCAGGTGGTTGCGATCCGACCGCTTTACTCGGCCAACGCGCCCCAGGCGTCGGTGGAGATCAAAGGGGGCGCGCAGCCCTACGAGGGTCTCGATATATTCGTCGGGGACAACGACGCGGTGCGCCGCGTCGGTGATGCCCTGGAGTTCATGCGCCAGTCCTGTGATCCATCGGCGAAGACTGGTTTCTAAACCGGCCAGCGGCGTCTCACCGACTTTTGCGAGGGCGGCTTGATCCGCACCCGACCAAGTTGGCCAACACCGTTATAATCTCATTCTAACCGTTGCGCGCACCGTCGTCGGCGCGCCGGGCATGATGTTGTTGTCGTTGTAGGCGGACGAGAAATAATCGCTGTTAAGCAGATTCTCGACGTTGATTTGCGCCTCGATCTGGGGGGTGAGCTTGAAGAATGCGGCGGCATCGACGCGGGTGAAGGCGGGCAGGATGGCGGTGTTGCTGATGGACGTGAAGCTTTTCGACTGGTGGTAGACACCGGCGCCGGCCCCCAAGCGTGGGGTGAGGTCGTAACGCGTCCAGAGCGAAGCCTGTTGTTTTGGAACCAGCGGAACCTCGCGCCCGGCCGGGGCGGCACTCGTCGTTTTGCGAATTGTCGCGTCCTGCAGCGCATAGCCCGCGCTGATCTGCCACTGGGGTGTGATCGCGCCGCTAAGGCCGAGTTCGAGCCCTTTGCTGCGCTGCGCGCCCGTGAGCACCGTCCGTGCGGGGTCATTGGGGTCGGCCGCGCGGGTGTTGGTGCGGTCAAGCTGGTAGATGGCGGCGGTCAGGTTCAGCGTCGGGCGGATATCCCATTTGAGGCCAAGCTCGTAATTGTCGAACCTCTCCGGCTCCAGCGCGGCGCTGGTGACATCGAGCGATGAGAATTGATCCCCCGACTGCAGCGAAATGATGGAGGCCCGCGACGAGCGCCGTCTTCTGCGCTTCCAGAAGCAGATGGCCGGATACAAGCTGCTCATCATCGACGAACTGGGCTTTGTGCCGCTCTCCAAGACCGGCGCCGAACTGTTGTTCGAGCTGATCTCCCAGCGTTACGAACGCGGCTCCACCTTCATCACCAGCAACCTGCCCTTCGACGAATGGACCGAAACCTTCGGATCTGAGCGTCTCACAGGCGCGCTCCTCGATCGCCTGACCCATCACGTCAGCATCCTCGAGATGAACGGCGAAAGCTATCGCCTCGCGCACAGCCGGGCCCGCAAGGCCAAAACCAGACCCTGAAAATTACACCAATGCCGGGGGGAGTGGCCCTCGGGCTACGCCCTCACGCCACTCCCCCCGGCATGTAACACGATGGCCTGGTTTTACGCCGCCGAATGGCCGACTTTTGCTCCGCCGTTGACAATCGAGGCACGGCTGCAGAATCGCGACAAGGGCAACATCAACTGGACGGTCGGCGGTGCCTGGTTCAAGGACAAGATCAGCCTGTTCAGCACGCTGGACGGCGCCGACACCTTCCGTACCGTGTTCGAAGCGAACTATCTGCAGCGGCGCGAAAGCCTCGCGGCCTTCGCAGACGTCGATTTCAAGGTCGCGCCGCGCCTTCGTGCCGATCTGGGCGTGCGCATCAGCAACGAAAAGAACCGCTTCAGCGGCTACACGCATGATCTCAACCCCTATGGCGTGTCGATCGGATCGCTGGTGTTCGCCCTGCCCGCCGAATTCGACAACAAGCTCAGTGAGACGAGCCCTTCGGGTCGCGCCACGGTCACGTATGAACTGAGCGAGGATGCACGGGTCTATGGCTCGGTCGGACGCGGCTTCCGTGCCGGCGGTTTCGACGGCAGCACGATCTGGTCGACCCCCGAAGCCGATGCATTCAAGTCGGAAAGCGTATGGGCCTATGAAGGCGGGGTGAAGTTCATGCCTGCGCGCGGCCCTGTGCAGTTCGAAGTTGCGGGCTTCTATTATGATTTCTCGAACATTCAGGCCGGTTCCTTCCGCACCTATGATGGCGCCACCACCAGCGTACGCACCAATGTGGGCAAGGCGCGCAGCTATGGCGGCGAGGCCAGCTTCACGATCCGCCCGGTGCGCCCGATGACCATCAATTTCGGCGTCGCGCTGCTCGACACGAAGGTCACCGCGATCGAGGCGATCACCGCTGCCGAAAAGGCGCGCCTGGGCAACGACTTGCCGTTCGCGCCGAACATGACGCTGAACGGCTCGATCCGCTACGAGTTCGCGCTGAACGATCGCATGACGCTGACGCCTCAGGTCGATGCCCGCTACGTCGATGCCTATTATGGCGATCTCGACAATACGGCGCCGGTCGGGGACTTCGCGCTCGTCAATGCGCGCATCGATCTCAAGATCGACCAGCGCTGGACCGTGGCCGGCTTCGTGCGCAACATCGCCGATGTCGATTACACGACCGGCGGATCGGCGACGCAGGCATTCAGCGGCACGCCGCGCACCTGGGGCGTTTCGCTCGGGGCGCGTTTCTGATGGCGCTGACGCGGCGCGGCGTTCTTGCGGGATCGGCGGCGGGCGGGCTTTTGCTCGCCGCCGGTCCCGCCGGGGCAAAAACGAACATGGTCTTCGCGCATGGCGTGGCGAGCGGCGATCCGCATGCCGACAGCGTCCTGCTGTGGACCCGCGTGACCGATCCTGCCCATGGGCCGGTCAGCGGCACATGGGAAATGGCCGAGGATGAACTGTTCACGCGCATCGCTGCGCGCGGATCGTTCAGCACATCGGCGGCGCGGGACCATACGGTCAAGGTGATCGCCTCCGGCCTGAAGGCGGGCCGCGAATATTTCTACCGCTTCCGTGCCATGGACACGGTATCGGCGATCGGGCGGGCAAAAACCCTGCCAACGGGACGCATCGATCGTCTCGATATCGTGCTCGCCTGCTGCGCCATGTATATGTTCGGCGAATTTCACGCCTACCGGGCCATTGCCGATCGGGAAGCGGTGGACCTCATCCTCTTCGTGGGCGACTATATTTACGAATATGGCGCCAACTCGATGCCCGCACTCATGGATGTTCGGGCGATCGAGCCAACGCACGACACGGTCACGCTCGCCGACTATCGCGCACGCTATGCACAGTGGCGTCGTGATCCGGCCCTGCGCGACGCCCATGCCCGCGCGTCGTGGATTTGCATGTGGGACGACCATGAAATCGCGAACGACGACTGGATGCATGGTGCCCAGCATCACGATCCGGCGGCCAACGGCGACTGGGAGGAGCGCAAGGCTGCGGCGGTTCATGCCTATCTGGAATGGATGCCGATCCGCGATCCTGTCACTTCCGATCCCTATGGCATCACCCGCAGCTTCGCGTTCGGCGATCTCGCGACGCTGGCCCTGCCCGAAACCCGGCTCAAGGCCCGCCAGCAGCAATTGTCGCTGGCCAAGGATCTCGACTGGCATGTTGTCGACCGGCGCGGCAGTGGGGAGCGGGTGATATCCGACCCGGCGGAACTCAAGACACTCGACCTCAAGGCCCTGCCGCAAGGCGTCACGCGCGAACCCGATGTCGCAGCCTTCCGCGAGAAACTTGCCGATCCCGCGCGCGAAATGATCGGCGCGGAACAATGCGCATGGCTGGCGGACGAACTGAAGGCCCATAAGGATGCTCGCCGCCCGTGGTTCCTGTTCGGCAGCGCGACCATCCTGTCCAGCTACGTCTATCCCGATCTGACGAAGTTTCCCGATGGCAAGGTAGCGCTGGCGCCGATGTACGCCCTGACGCGCTATGGCCTGCCGCTTCTCAATGTCGATTCCTGGGACGGCTATGCCGGCGAGCGGGACAAGCTGTACGACCAGTTCGAGAAAAGCGGCGCGAACCTGCTCGTGCTGTCGGGCGACAGTCACATGGCCTGGATCAACGAACCCCATCGCGGGGACCGCCGGATTGGTCTCGAGCTTTCCGCCTCCACGCTGACCGGTCCTTCGATCGGGGAACTGCTCCTGCCGTCGGGGCCGGTCGGCGACGCCTTTGTCCACGACAATCGCGATATACGCTGGTGCGACACCAATGCCGTTGGTTTCGTAACGGTATCGCTGACACGCGACCGGGTGGAGGCCGACTTCGTCCGCGTCCTAACGCCGCGCCAGGCGATCGGAAAGCTCGACATCGCGCGCCATGCCAGCGCACGGATCGCCGAAGATGGGTTGAGCGGCTGGGAGATCAGCTGACCGAACGGCACTGCGTCGGAGCGATCCGGCGCAGTGCCAGCAGGCCGATGAGGCCAGCCAGGCATGAGGGCAGCGCGTAGATCGCCCGCAAGGTGGTTTCGCCTAGCCCATGCGCGGCACCCGGCAGGAAGCCGATAAAGGCGAGCGCCGTGAGCGCCCCGAAAACGCCCAGCGCGGCGGCGAGCTTGTTCGCGACATTGAACGGCGCATAGTGCGTGGCAGCAAAGCCATTGCCGCCCGATCGCACCAGATCCGACACCATCGCCCGCAGCAGCTATATAGTCCGCACCCCATGCGAAACTGCGGATGAGCAGATGGGCCAGCAGCAGCGCCCCGGTCCACCCGTGAATCCCCAGTGCCTCCTCTATGAAGAAGAGCGTCACCGCCCCTTCTGCCGCGTCGGCGGCGCCGAGCGCCCGCATAGAGCAACAGGATGAGCACCAGTTCCCGGCGCAGCAGTATCGGGACCAAGGAGTCTCGATTGCCTTGGTACATCCACATCGACGAGGAAAAGACCGCGAGGTCGCTGGCGCTCAAAGGCGCTTTTCTTGCTCCTTTCATGAACGGCTTGTCGCTGACATGGAACGACCGCCTTGCAGGATCTGATGATGATTGAGTTACAAATTACGACGCGGACTTTTTTGTACGAGAGATTCTATCCGTAAAACTGACTCACGGCATAGCAACCGGGCACAACAACTATCGGCTCGGGAGAAAATAGTCTCTGAGCCCAACCCACTATCGTCATTTGCTGCACAATGCCCGATGCTCGCCTGCGAACTTTCCCCTTACCGAAAAGCTTGGGCTACTTACTGAGCGCAGACGGACCAATACACAGCCACGCCTGATATCTCTCGCCGAAATTCGGACCTACACCGCACCTTGACCGCATCATAAGCGTCAGGACGCAATGCAACATGTCCGCCGCCCAAATGTCATCAAATCGACCCGAAACGGACCGGAAATCGCAACTCGCTCCATTTAACGCGATGCTGCAAGTGCGAAATTGCGCGCTGCTTTGGGGATATTGGGTCATGAATATTTTGCACACGCGTTCGCGCGCCTGCCTGCTAGGCAGTGCCGGCCTGCTCGCTCTGGTAGTAAGCGCGCCCGCTTTTTCGCAGACGCCCACGCCCGCAGCAGACCAAGCGGCGCAGGTCGATGGCGAGGCAACGTCCATCGTCGTGACCGGTGTTAAGGCTACACGCTCTGCGACCGCCATTACCACAACCGAAATCCAGAAGATCCTGCCGGGCGTTGCGCCGTTCAAGGCGATCCAGACCCTGCCGGGTGTCATGTATGTGACTGCCGATCCGTGGGGCAACAACGAGCAGAACGCCTCGCTCTTCATCCATGGCTTCAGCGCTCAGCAGTTGGGCCATACCCTGGACGGCGTGCCGCTGGGCGATCAGAGCTACGGCAATTTCAACGGCCTCTCTCCGCAGCGCGCTATCATCTCCGAAAATGTCGGCAGCGTCGTTGTCGCCACCGGCACCGCGGAACTGGGCATCGCGTCGACCAGCAACCTGGGCGGCGGGATCGAGAATTTCTCCAGCGATCCGCGCCAGCAGATGGGCGCACAGTTGAACCACACTTTCGGCAGCTACGGGACGGCCCGCACATTCGTTCGCCTCGACAGCGGCGAGTTTGGCGACGGCAATAGCGGCTATGTCTCGGTCCTGCGCCATCGTGCGCGCGCCTGGGATTTCCGCGGCAAGCAGAAGGGCTGGGCCGCCAACGCCAAATTCGTCCATGACGACAGCAATGGCAAGCTGACCGCCTATTTCAGCTATTCCGACAAGCAGGAACCCAATGAGGACGCGACCACCGTCTTCAAGAACCCTACCAATGCGGCGCAGGCCTATCAGCCCTATACCCGCCCCTTCTTCTACCCCGATTTCGCCGGCGCGGTCGCTTATCTGAACGCCAGCGGCAATGTGCCGGCCGCCGAGGCGCAGAATTATCGCAACTATTACAGCGCCGCGATCCGGACCGATTATCTGGGCTACATCAAATATCAGGCCCATCTGTCCGACCAAGTCGACTGGTCGAACCAGGTATATTATCATAATAATGACGGCGCGGGCATCGTCGCCGGACCGATCACGGTCGCGGGCCTGCCCAACCTGTTCTCGCTCTATTTCCCCGGCCAGAATCTGAAGACGGCCACCGGCAATTCGGGCTATGCGATCCGTACCACCGAATATCGCATCGATCGCGGCGGCATCCTGTCCTCGATCGACGCGACGTTGGGCAACCATCAGATTCAGCTTGGTGCGTGGTACGAATATAACAGCTCGGCCGCCTATCGGAACTGGTATGCGCTCAATGTGACCCGGCCGCAGGACTACAACCCCTATTCGCTGCCGCCGCATGATCCGCTGTTCACCCAATATGCCAGCGAGATGCGCACCAATGTTCTGCAACTTCATGTGCAGGACAGCTGGCAGGTCACGCCCAGCCTGCTGGTCCAGGGCGGTTTCAAGTCCAGCCTGCAATTTGCCAGCGGCACCTTCCCGGTCCAGCCGATCATCGGATCGCTGCCTGGTTCGGCAAGCGCCCTGCCCGAAGGCGAGATCAACACCAAGCGCTGGTTCCTGCCCGCGATCGGCGCGAAGTGGGACTTCACCGACAGCGAGCAGGTCTATGTCAACGTGCAGAAGAACCTGCGCCACTTCCAGCCTTATGGCGGCGGCGGCGTCACGCCGTGGAGCAGCGGCAGCCAGGCGGCATTCGACAATCTGAAGTTCAATGGCCGCCCCGAAACCTCCTGGGTCTATGAAATCGGCCTACGCAGCCGCCGGACCATCGACAGTTCGTTCCTGACCGGGATCGAAGCGCAGGTGAACTATTATCATGTCGATTTCAGCGATCGCCTGCTTGGCATCACGCCTCCCGGCGCGATCGGCGGCATCGGCGGCAGTGGCATCAGCGGCGGCACACCCGCCGTGTTCAACGTCGGCGGCGTGAAGACGGACGGTATCGACGCGGCGCTGACGCTGCGCTTCGGGCAGGTCTTCTCGCTCTACAACGCCGTGTCCTACAACCGCTCCATCTACGACAGCGACTATAGCACTATCACTGGCGCCGCGACTGGCACGCGGATCGGCGGCATCGCGACCGTGGGCGGCGTCGTGCCCACCGGCGGCAAGCTGATCCCTGTCAGCCCGAAGTGGATGAACAAGACGGTTGCGACGCTGACGCTCGGCGATTTCGATGCCCAGATGATCGGCGACTATGTCGGCCGCCGTGTCACCACCTTCACCAACGATGCATCGGTCAAGTCGGTGTTCCAGGCCAGCGCCCGGATCGCTTATCGCCTGCCCGCCAGCATGGTCGGCCTGCAAAAGGCGGAGATCAGCCTGAACGTCACCAACCTGTTCGACACGACGGGTGCATCGACGGTGCAGGCGAGTGCGAACACCAACAATTACAATGTCTACCCAATCCCGCCGCGCCAGTGGTTCGCCACATTGTCGGTGAACTACTGATGCAGGACAGGTCGGTATCCCGCCGTTCGCTGCTTCAGGCGGGTGCCGGCCTGACCGCCGCATTTGCGACGGATGTGGGGGCAGCGATCGCCGCCCCTGCCCGTCGCAAGGGTCCGCCGCTGCTCATCGCCCATCGCGGCGCATCGGCGCTGCGCCCAGAACATACGCTTGCCGCCTATGCCAAGGCGATCCAAGACGGGGCCGACTATGTCGAGCCTGACCTGGTCGCTACGAAGGACGGCGTGCTGGTCGCGCGGCACGAGAATAATATCGCGGAAACCAGCGACGTTGCCGCCCGGGCCGATTTTGCCGCGCGCAAGACGGTCAAAACGATCGACGGCGAGCGACAGGAAGGTTGGTTCACGGAGGATTTCACCTTCGCGGAACTCAAGACGTTACGCGCGAAAGAGCGGCTGGGCGCCATACGGCCCGAAAGCCAATCCTATGACGGCGCATTCCAGATCGTGTCGATGGAGGAAATCGCCGATTTCGTGGCGGCCGAATCCGCCGCGCGCGGCCGGACCATCGGCCTGATCCCGGAGATCAAGCATTCCACCTATTTCGCAGGCATCGGCCTGCAACAGGAGCAGCGGCTGATCGATATCATCGGCAAGAGCGCCTATCTGCAACGCGCGCCGTTCGCCATCCAGTCGTTCGAGGTCGCTAATCTACGCGCGTTGCGCGGCAGGATCGGCGCCTATCCCAACATCCAGCTGGCCCAGTTGATCGGCGACCCGGCCCAGATGCCGGCCGATGTGCAGGCGGCGGGCAACAAGCGCTTCTATCGCGATATGCTGACGCCCGCAGGTCTTTCCGAAATCGCCAGCTATGCAGATTATCTTGCGCCCCATGTCCGGATGATCATTCCTGTGGACGAGGATCAGCGCCTGACAAAACCCACGGGGCTCGTCGATGCCGCACATGCGGCGGGCCTTCTCGTCAGCATCTGGACCTTCCGCCCGGAAAATCAGTTCCTGGCCGCCGATTTTCGCAGCGACAAAGGCGTTTCCGCGCGCAACGAAGAAGGCAGCATTGCAGAGATGCAGCGCTATCTTGCAACGGGTGTCGATGCGATCTTCACAGACGATCCGGCTTTGGGACGGCGTGCGATTTCCTAGGATAGAGAGAATAAAAACTGCCTATTCCAAATTCACCTCTACCGGTCATTTGATCGCCATCTGGACTGGCCAGCCACAGCAAGTCCACTTCTCTTGACCATCTGCAAGCCCGATCGCAGTTTCGGATCTTCGCGCCGCTTGTGGTCGAATTGCAGCCGTTGGTTGCGCCACCCGAGCCGGCGCGCGCAGTTGCTCCCAACGTCGATCGGCTTTCCAGTCACGTCAGGCCTGATTGGGAAAGCCTGATCCTAGTGCATCTGGAACCCGGCCCGCGCCCGTGCAATTCGTCAGCAGGGCACCGCCCATATATGCTTCGGCGTGAACCGCGTCCGCATGGTGCCATCCTCTGCTATCGTCGGGGAATCGTGATCTTTCGACCTGGATCAGGCCGCACTCGATATGCTCATACGTGCCCAGCCCCTGCCGGCAATTCCCGCCGAGAGCCTGATGTCGTCGAGCTGACGATCCTCGTCGCTTTCAGCCTGCGGTGATCCATGCCATCTGAAGCTGCCACGGTGATGGATAGGCGTCGGCAATGAAGCCGCCTCGTCACCTAGCGCTACCTCCGGCCCGTTTGGCTGCCGATATCGACCGATCTCTTCTACCCGTCAGGACAAATGCGCCATAATGACAAGGCGCCACCTGCCAAGGCATTGGCAGATGGCGCCTCACCGGGCGACCCGAAGGCTGGAGGCCCCGCATAAGCGGAGCCACCTTCGGCCGGTTTTTAGAAGCTCATGCGAACGCCCATCGCATAGGTGGCGGGCGCACCGACCATACGCGACGCGCCGTTCATTTCGGGATAATAGACTTCGTCCGTGATGTTTCGGCCCATGGCATAGATCGACCAGCCATGCGGCGATTCCAGCTCGATCCGGGCATTGAGCAGCGTGTAAGCCGGCGAGGTGTTGCCGACGACCGCGTTCAGGCGGTTCGATTCCTTGCCATGATGGAAGATGTTGGCGCGGCTCTTTAGCACCCAGCCATCACCGAATCTGTAGCTGTGGACGAGGCCGACCCGACCGGTCCATTTCGGCGCACCGGGCAGCGGATCGCCGACAGTCGCGGTCACATCGGCGATGCGGTTGGAATTAAACTCGGTGATCTTCGAATAGAGATAGGTGCCCGATGCGTCGAAATCGAGTTTGTGCCCGCCGCTGTTCAGCAGGTTGACGTCCAGTGCGGCTTCGAAGCCGCGGGTCTTGGCCTTACCGACATTAGTGCGGCCGTTGGTGTCATTGTCGAGGCGCGTCGTCGCCTGAAGATTGTCGAAATCATTGGCGAAGGCGTCAAGCGACAGACGGATCGGCCCTTTATAATAACGCACGCCCGCTTCATAAGCCCAGACCGTCTCGGACTGGAACGGCTCCGTCTCGGCCAGCGTCATGATCGACGTGCCATCAAAGCCGCCCGAACGATAGCCGCGCGCGACCGACGCGAAGACATTCAAATCGTCGGTGATGAACCACTGCGCGGCAGCACGGCCGGACAGGTCGTCATCCTTGAACTGCTTGTCCCACTGAAAATTGGGCGTCGTCGCGAAAAATGTGGCGTAATTGGATATGCCCCAAGGGTTATCGTCGATGTTGCGGCCCTGCGAATCCACATCGTCCTTGGTATAGCGCAGGCCCAGCGTCAGCTTGATCTTGGGCAACAACTCATAATCAGCCTGACCGAACAGCGCGGCGCTACGGCGGCGCTGATTATGGACATTATGATATATGGTCCGCGCGGCCCAGCTGGTCCATTGGCTCTGATAGTCGATCTTGTCGCTCATGTAGAAGCCGCCGATCAACCAGTTGAAACGCCCCTGCTGCTCGTTGCGCAGGCGCATTTCGAGCGATGCCTGGCTCAGATCTTCATCGAACAGATATTCATATTGGGGATAGGGCGTGCCATCGCCATTGCCGCCGATATTGCGCTGGCTCGACTGCCAGCCGGCGACCATGTCGAAGCGGGTGGCATCGTTCAGCAGGTGCGAAAATTGTGCGGACGCGCCTTTGATGTCGATCCGTTGCTGAAAATAGGCCCGCGAATAGAAGCTGTAGGGGTCTTTATCTTCGCCGGCATTGAGAACACTGCTGTCCTCCGCTGCGCTGATGCGGTCATATTGACGGGCATCGCCACGGTCGCGACTGGCAAAGGCCTTCAGCGTCAGACTGGTATCTGGACCGAAATCGATATCCACCGTACCGCGCGCGGCAAACAGATCCTTGTCGCCAAAGCCCTTGCGTGCGCCCGGATCGTTGATCGCAGGCACCTGTCTCTGGACCACGCCGCCGACGCTCAGTTGCGCGCCCGCCAGATCGCCCGCGCCCTTCCCGTTCATGAAGCCGCCGCCCTGATCGGTCATCACTGCCAGTCGCACGCGCATATTGTCGCTGACCGGACCGCCGATCGCCGCTTCCGCGCGCAGGCTGTCATAGCTGCCATAACGCACATCGGCATAGCCGTCGAACGTGTCGCGGCCGCCGCGCGTGATCGCGTTGACGACGCCGGCCGTGGTGTTGCGGCCATAGAGAGTGCCCTGCGGCCCACGCAGCACCTCGATCCGCTCCAGATCGAACAGAGGCATGCCGAGATAGGCGTTGGAGCTTTGATAGACGCCGTCCACATGAAGGGCGACCGACGGGCTGCCATTGGGCTTGTAGTCGTCGGCGCCGCCGATCCCGCGGATGGTCAGCAGGCCATAGCTTTCGCCGCCCGTGCTGTAGTTGATCGACAGGCCCGGTACTTCATCGACCAGACTGGCGAAATCGGTAATCTTGCGTTCTGCCGCTTCCACGCCCGAAACGACGGTGATCGCCTGCGGTACTTTCGACAGGTCTTCGACCCGCTTTTGCGCGGTGACGATGATGTCACCGCCACCCGCAACGCCCGCCCCCGCTTCGGCAGCCGACAATTCGGTCGGCGCCTTGGCGACGGCGAGCGAGATCATCGCCGCGCCCTCGTAGGAAATGGCCACGCCTCGTCCGGCGATCAGGCGGCGCAGCGCCTCGGCACGGGAAAAGCGCCCCTTGAGCGCGATCGAGCGGCGACCGGCGATGGCGTCATAGGGGAAGACCATCTGCACGCCGGCCTGCCGACCGAACTCGTTCAGCGACGTCGCCATATTCTGCGCCGGGATGTTGAAGGCGATAGCGCGATCGCTCGCGGCACTGGCGGGCGCCGCGGCGAGGATCAAGGGTAGTGCGACGACATGAAAACTCATTATTGCCCTCCGATGGAAGCGTCTCTCGGAGGATGGGATGGGTGGGCGCGGCACGACCTCTATCGCAGCTGCAAAAAAATTATCAGCCGGCCGTGAGGGTAATGGCTCCATTTTCGCTGCGCTGCGATCGGATGCCGAACGACGCATGCAATGCGGTCAGCAGATCATTGGGGTTGGTGGTCGTAAAACGCCCCCCCAGCCGAATGCGCGACAGCGCCGGATCGGCGATGACGATCCTGGGGTCGAGATAGCGATTAAATTCGGCCACGACGAAGTCGAGGCTCTCGCCTTCGAACACCAGTTGACCATCTTTCCAGCTGCGCGCCCGGTCCAGCGTTACCGGGTCGGCCGGTCCGATAGCCACGTTCTGGCCGATCACGCGCGCCATCGCCCCTGCTGTAAGCCCATCGCCCCGTACGCTATCGGCCATGCCATTCAGCACGAGAAAGTCGAAGGATTCAGGTTGCTGTCGCGCATTGAAGCTGCCGGTGCCGAGTGTGAATCGTGCGCTTCCTGCCTCCAATGTCAGCTTGCCGCGCAGCGAAGCCGGAACCGTAAGGCCGATCTCGCCACGCTCCAACCAGATGCGGCTTTCCCCCTTGTCGATCCGCCAACTGATCCGCGTGCCTGTATTAAGTTCGATCCGGGTGCCATCGTCCAGCACCAGCGCGCGCCGTTCACCTATCGCCGTTTTGGCATGTTCGCGCGCAGTGGCGCGTACCGCCAGCAGCGCGCCGGCGACCGACGCACCACCGGCCAAGACGCCGGCACGCAACATCCCACGGCGGTTGATGGCGGTGGGCGCCGGTTCGGCCGGACGGTCCTCGACCGCGCGTAGACGCTCCACCTGCTCGAAGGCATGAGCCACCTGGGCAAAGGCGATGGCATGGCGGGGATCGGCCGCACGCCATTGTTCGAAAGCCTGCGGCGTGACCGAGCCTGCATCGAGCGCCGCCAGCCAGCCGGCGGCTTCCTCCATCATTTTCTCTGGTGTCGGTGGCGTTGCCATAAGCGCGAAAACGGGGCCCTTTCTTCCTGCGGTGGCGCTTCCTGCATCGCATAGGCAAGAATGGCCAGCCCTTTGGCAAGATGCTTCTCTACAGTAGAGACCGACAAACCCATCCGCACCGCTATATCGCCCGGCAATAATCCTTCGATCCGCCGCATCTTCACCACCGCGCGCGCCTGTGGCGGCAATTGCTCCATCAGCGCGATCAGCCGTGCCAGCTCCATATTGCCCGATAGCACTGCAAATTGATCCGGCGCGCTATCGGCAATTTCCATCGCTTCCATATCGGCCAGATGCTCGAACCGCACGACGGTGGCGCGACGATGACGTTCATGCGCCAGATTGCGGATGATGGTGAGGACGAAGCTGCGGGGATTGACGATCTCGCGATGATGCGACGCATTGATCGCGCGGGCATAGGCCTCCTGCACCAGATCCTCGGCCTCGGCCGTGGGGACCAGCCGAGCCGCCTGCCGCCGGAAAGCGACCCGGTGCGGCAATATCTCATCAATGAACCAGCGGTCTACATCCCTCAACCAGGTCACGGCGGCTTCCCCCTTCAGATGAGCGGGGCGGTTAGTCAGTCGGCATGACAATATCGGGACAATATCCACATTCGTCGGGGGTCGCTGTCGCATTACTGTCAAACGCCGCCGATAGGGCCGCCCGATGCAAGCCTCTCCCTGGCATCGCCGCGCCGTGCTGGGCGCCATGGTCGCGCTTGGCGCCACGCCGCTCCGGGTGCTCGCCGCACCCTTCACTGCGCAGGCCGACCCCTTTGCGCTCGGCGTCGCCAGCGGCGATCCATCCCGCGACGGCTTCGTTTTGTGGACGCGCCTCGTCGGCCCCGACGCCCACCCTGTTCGGGCCGGATCGATCCCGGTCCGTTACGAGGTCGCCGAGGATGAAGGATTTCGCAACATCGTCCGGACCGGCGCATTGAACGCGCATCCCGAGGCGGCGCACAGCATCCATCTCGAACTGACCGGACTACGACCGGGGCGCCCCTATCATTATCGCTTCCATGCGCTTGGCGCGACCAGCCCGGTCGGGCGTACCGCAACCGTGCCGGACCGCACCAACCGGTTGCGGCTGGCGCTCACATCCTGCCAGCATTGGGAATTGGGATGGTTCGGCGCCTATCGCGACATGCTGGCGGGCGATCCCGACCTGATCGTGCAGGTCGGCGACTATATTTACGAAACATCCTATCCCGACCAGCCCAAGGTCCGCGATTTCGGCGCGCCCGAACCACGCGATCTGGATGGGTACCGCGCCCGCTACGCCCTCTATCGCACCGATCCGGATTTGCAGGAAGCGCACCGGCGCGTGCCCTGGCTCGTCACATGGGACGATCATGAGGTGCTGAACGATTATGCCGCGCTCGCCAATCGAGAGGGGCTACCTCCCGAAATTTTCGCGGCGCGGCGAGCGGCGGCCTATCAGGCCTATTTCGAACATATGCCGATCCGCCCCAGCCTGTGGCGCTCCATGGCCAGCCCGCGCCTCTATCGTGGGGTGGACTGGGGCGAACTGGCATCGCTTTCCATGCTCGACACGCGCCAATTCCGGTCCAACCCGCCATGCGCGGCGCCGTCGGTAGCCCGCAACGTCCGGCTCGATCATTGCGCCGAACGGTTGGCGCCCGATCGGACCATGCTGGGACAGGCGCAGGAGGCATGGCTGGCTCAGCGCCTTTCCCAAGAGCGGCGCCCTTGGACTTTATTGGCGCAGGGCGTGTTTTTTGCGCCGCTGGCGCTCGATGGCGGGGGTGACGCTGTCTATAGCGACCAGTGGGACGGCTATGTCGCAGGCCGCTCACGGCTGCTGGATCAGCTCGCCCGCCCCAATGTCCGCAATCCCCTAATTCTAAGCGGCGACGTCCACAGTTTTTGGCTGAATGATCTGCATCGGGCGGATGGCACCCCGCCAGTGGCGACCGAAATCGTCACCTCCGCCCTTGCTGCCCAATCGCCGCCAGCCGGCCGCTTCGGCGAGGTTCGCGCAAATAACCCCCACATCCGCTTTCATGACCTGAACCATAGCGGCTACGTCCGCATCGAGATCGAACCGACGCGACTAGTGGCACAATTTCGTGCACTGAATCTGAAATCGGCCCGGGCAAAGCCCAAGATCCTGCAACAGGTGGAACAGGATATCAGGTAGGCGACAACTGCATTTAGCCCGGCTAAAAGACATGAGCGACCAGGCGTTAAACTGATCGCTCATCATGTCTTCTCTCAAGCCAGCATACGCAGCGATGGTTCGCGGTCATAGAAGCGGAGAGCCGCCGCCTTGACGAACGCTGCATCGACCCCCGTGACGCCCGCGTCGGGCACCACGCCGGCCTTGTCGAGCAAGGGCTGCGCTGTCTCATTCGCGCCAATCGCCTTGAGATGGCCAAAGGCGTTCATCACAAATTCGACCGCCGCGCCTTCGTTCAGCAGCGTCGCGCAGCCCTCCTGCGACACTATGATCGCCACGGCATCGAAAATCTGACTCGGCGATCCTGCCAGCTGACCATCGGCCTTCTGCTGCTTGCCGTTGGAGAGCTTTGCGCCACCGACTTTGGGCGCGACGATCACAGCCTTGCCCTTGGCTTTTTCTACTGCCGTGACGATTGCTGCCAGTTCGTCCGCATCGCTGCCGTCCGCGATCAGAATGCCGACTTTGCGCCCCTCAAGCGTCGCCAGCATATTCTTATGGATCGAAAGTGCGTCCGAAGGCGGCATGTCGATCGGCTCCTTGGCGGCGGGCGTCTTTTTCGGCAGATCGATCGCTAAGCCGTCCGCAACCCGGCTCGCCAGGTCTTCGTCCACATTGCGTAGATTGGCCACCATCCGGCCGGGCACCTGATCGAGCTGTGCCACCTTCGAGAGTTCGAACACGAAGGACGAGGCGATATGGGCTTGTTCACTGATCGTCTGTGAACGGTAGAATAAACGCGCCTGACTGTAATGATCGGCGAAGGTTTCCGCCCGCACGCGCAGCTTGTCGCCGCTCTCTTCAGGGCCAGTGGCGGCGTTTGCCGTTACAAAGCCGACGTCCGGGCTTTCGCGCGGTCCACCTTCCTCGCCATGCGCCGCCAGGCTGTTGGGTTCATAATTGGCACGGCCCTTGGGCACCATCGTCTGCATTTTTCCGTCCCGCTGGAAATTGCCGAACGGACAGCGCGGTGCGTTTACCGGGATCTGATGGAAGTTGGTGGTGCCGAGACGTGAATTTTGCGTATCCAGATAGGAGAAGAGCCGGCCCTGAAGCAGCGGATCATTCGAAAAATCGATGCCTGGCGGAACATTCGAGGGCAGGAATGCGACCTGCTCGGTTTCGGCGAAGAAATTGTCGACATTGCGGTTGAGCGTCAGTGTGCCGATCAGGCGCACGGGCACATCCTCTTCCGGGATGAGCTTGGTCGCGTCGAGCACGTCATAGGGTTGCGCCTCGGCAAACGCCTCGTCGAACAATTGGATACCCAGATCCCATTGCGGGAAATCGCCGGCGTCGATCGCCTCGAACAGGTCGCGGCGCTGATAGTCATTGTCCGCCGCCTGGAGCTTCAGCGCTTCGTCCCAAATGGTAGACTGAATCCCAAGTCGGGGCTTCCAGTGGAACTTGGCCCAGTCGGCCCGAAGCTGCGATTTTGGCCAGGTTGAAGAACGAACACTGAACGCTTGATTGATTCTACCAGGACCGTTGCTGACCACCGACCTCGTAGATATCGGCTTCCATGGAGCAATTGTAGCTCTCTGCGATGTTGAACATCTCGGAGAGGAGGCTTTGGATTTCCTCATCAAGGGAAATGCCATCCGGATCGGGGTCATAGGCGACGGTCAGTTTGTAATCACAATTGCCGTTTTTTACCATGGCGTAGTCGCGTTCCAGCATCGCCTCAATCCGCTCCCGAGCGGGTTTTCTACCTCTTCCACGCTTGTTGAAGTTCTCGATAATCAGATGCAGGGCGATGCTGGCAGTGGGCGGCTTTTCCGGCAGTTTGGTCTTTGACGGAATAATGTCGAGCGCCCGATAGACGGTCATTCGTGAGACCTTCAGGTCGCGGGCAACGCGGGCCTTGCTGGCGCCGGCGGCAAGGCGACGGCGGATTTCATCGTCATCGACGTTCTTCTTCCGGCCTTTGTAAACGCCTTCGGCGCGCGCCGCTTCGATCCCGGCGCGCTGACGATCCTTGATGAACTTCAGCTCCATATCGGCGACCATGCCGAGTATGGTGATGACCATTCGCCCCATGTCGCCCGCCGTCGTCACCTCTGGCTCAAGGATGCGCAGCGAAGCTCCCTTTTCATCAAGCTCATGCACCAGGTTCAGGACATCGCGCGTGGAGCGGCCGAGCCGGTCGAGCCGCAGCACGACCAGCTCGTCGCCGGTGTGCATAAACTGCATGATCGTTTCCAGTTCCGTGCGCCCGCTCCGCGAGGCCCCCGATCCGGTCTCGGAACGGATAATTTCGCAACCTGCATTCTTGAGGCGGCCAATCTGGATATCCAGATCCTGGTCCGTGGTGCTGACGCGGGCATATCCGATACGAGCCAAGTGCAAAATCCGTCACATTAGGGTGGCTCTTGCAGTGTATCGTCACATTGAGCGCAAACCCACCGGGGCTGTTGAAAAAGGCCGGGTGAGCCGATCGCGTTCCTAACGGGTTCCCTGCTTCGACACATCGGGAGCAGCGGCCATGATGGGTGAGCAACAGCGAGGCGGCAAGGGCGCAAGTTGGCGGGCGCTAGGAGCGATGATCCCCGCCGATCACATCCTACGCAGGATAGACGGACTGATCGACCTGGGTGAACTGCGCGATGCGCTCGCGCCGCATTATAGTCGCCGTGGGCGTCCCTCGATAGCGCCTGAATTGCTGGTCCGCATGGCGCTTATCGCTCGCCTCTATGGCATCACGTCGGAACGCCGGCTGTGCGAGGAAGTCCGCTTCAATCTCGCTTATCGCTGGTTCTGCCGATTGCCGCCCGACGCGCGGGTGCCGCACCACTCGACGTTTAGCAAGAACCGGCATGGCCGCTTCCGCGATGCCGGCATCTTCCGCATCCTGTTCGAGCAGACTGTTCGGCGCTGCGCCGACGCGCGGCTGATCGCCCACAAGGATGCCGCAATCGACGCATCGTTTGTCGCGGCCGACGCAAGCTGGCAGCGCAAGATGCGGGACGCCGACATAGCCGCGCCCCGGCTTCCCCGCCCGGTTTGCGAATGGCTGGCGGATCAGGCCAATGCTCCACCGCAGGAACATGGCGTGCCGCGTGGCAAGCCGGCCGAGGTGTCACGCACCGATCCGGCGTCGGCTTGGTCTGCGCGCACGGCGCGGGGCCGGTTCGGCTATGCCCTGAATATCCTGATCGACACGCCGGGAGGGGTGACGATCGACGTGGAGGCCAGTCCCGCCCGCTTCGCGGCGGAAGTCGATGCGGGGCGGACCATGCTGGCACGGGCCGATGATCGGTTCGGCTACCGGCCAAAGCGCGTCGCGGCTGACACCGCCTACGGCAGCGCCGCGTTCCTGGCGTTTGTCACCGATCGCGGCACCATCCCGCATATCCCGGTGCTGGAACGATCCGAACAGACCAAGGGCAAATTCCCCCGCGAAGCCTTCCGCTATGAACGGGAGCAGGACCGCTATGTCTGTCCTGCTGGCAAGATACTGCCCTTTCGTGGTGCCGATCGTCGGGCGGGCTTTCTCCGATACAGCGCCAGTCCCTCCGACTGCCGCGCCTGTCACCTCAAACGGAAATGCACCGCAGGCAGCAACAGGTCGGTGACGCACAGCGAACATGAGGACGTGCGCGAGCTGGTGCGCGGCGAGATGCAGACGCCCCTATTCAAGCGGTCGATGCGACTGCGTCGGGGCGTCGAGCGGGTGTTTGCCGATGCCAAGGGTAAGCGGGGGCTAACCCGTTTGCACCTTCGCGGCCTGCGCGGTGCCGAGGAAGAGTTTCTGTTGGGCGCGGCCATTGCCAATCTCGTACTGCTGGCCCGCCCCGCCGCACGACCGGCACGGACCCGCCGCCCGCCCCCGGTGCCGGAACGGATCGATCACATGGCCCGGATCAGCCGGGGCCGGTTCGAGCAATCTTACTACGCGACGATCTTCTGACACCAATTAGCCAGGTTCGCGCTCGGCCGCAGGGAAGTGGCGATAGAAGGTGGAACGGCCGACCTGTAGCAGCTTCGCGACCTTCGCTGGTTTATCGCCGGCCTTGAGCAGCTTGCGGGCGGTATCGAGCATGTCGGGCGTCATGACGGACTTGCGGCCCCCGCCCGTGCCGCCCTTGGCCCGTGCCGCTGCCAAACCAGCAATCGTCCGTTCCTTTATCAGTTCTCGCTCCATCTCCGCGACGGAAGCGAGGATATGGAACAGCAGCCGGCCCGATGGGGTGGCCGTGTCGAACCCGTCCGTCAGGGATCGGAAATCAATCTTGCGAGCGGACAGGTCCGCCGCCAGTTCGATCAGGCCCCCAATCGAACGGCCAAGGCGATCGAGCTTCCATATCACCAGCGTATCGCCCGCCCGCACGAAATTGAGAGCTTCGGTCAGGCCGGGACGGTTCAGCTTCGCGCCGCTCACCTTGTCGGTGAACAGCTTTTCACAGCCAGCCTTGGTCAGCGCATCGGTTTGTAGCGTCAGGTCCTGATCGGAAGTCGAGACACGCGCATAACCAACCAGCATGAGTCCCGTTATCCCATCTCAAACAGCGAATTTCGGGACTTATATTTCGGGAACATATTTTGGGAAAGCCCCAGCGGGGATAGGGCGTGTTTTTGTGCCGGTGCCGGTCTTCCCGTTGGAGGTTCCTAATCGGGAAAGCGCTCAGGCGCACAACCGATGACTAGGTCATAGCTTTCGGGCATGAGCTTCTCTTCTGTCCAGTGTCAGGTAGTTGCCCTTCGAGGGGTGCTCTCAAGCGCAGCAGCTTGCCGTTGATCCAGATGCGCGTGCTTCCTGAATCGGAGGACAAGGCACGTCTCCGAACGAGCAATAAACGCAGCAATCGCCGGCATTGGGGCGTAGCACCGCAGCGCAGCCCTTACAGTCGTAAAAGAACTGGCATGCATCGGTCGGCATTACGTCGGTCGATTGATGACCACACTTGGGGCACGTCAAAGTGGAAGAAAGCAACATCACAAAATCCAATCCATCAGAGTTGGTTCGATCGAGTCCCAGATAACGGTCAATCCGACCAGCACTGTTGCCGCGATGAGAAGGCCAACAGCGCGGGGCGGGCTGGCGTCCGTCGTGCAGGTCTCCCCCGGCGCGCAAGCTGTCTCGCGCTTACGCCACCACATGATCCACGCGACCACGAGCGCGACGACGCTAAGCACCAGAAGCGGCGTGCGGATGCTTGCCAGTTCGGCGAGGCTTCCGGCAAGCCCAGCCCCCACGCCGATCGAGGCAAGCGCGAGCGGCAGGACGCAGCAGGCCGCTGCTGCCGTAACCGCGCCTAGACCCAACGCAGCCGCGATTGATGCGGCTCCTTTGACGGGCGGCTTACCCGGTGTTGAGGCTCGCCTTGTGGTGGCGGTATCCGTCATTATCCGTTTCTCGACGGGGCCGGATTGCTAAACCGTCGCCCTGGTGGGGAAACCAGATCAAGGATCGAAACTCCGATCATGAGCACCAGTCCTGCATAGAGCACCCACTCCGCTCGAATGCCGTGAAGCGACATTAGCAGGGCGGCAATGAGGACAAGGACCGGTCCAGTAATACCCAGAAACAGGCGAGGCCAAGCTTTGTGACGAAGTCCGCTACTGAGGTTCGCCGCCAACACGATGAGAGCGGAAAGCGGCAGTATGTATCGAATGAAGGGGCCTTCATACCGGGTCAGGAAGCTTAAACCGATTCCGGCACCGAGGCTGCCAAGAGCCGGAAAGCACGCCGCACAGCCAAGGGATGCGATGATCGCGCCGACTACGCCGGTTTTATCAGCCGTTCGCGCTAGAGAGTCTCCTGTAGGCACAGCCGTTCCTTTCACCCATTCCGCCGAAGCAACTCACCGCGCTCGCCTTGGCTTCTCGACAAGCTTGTTGTCACTGCGCCATATGCACCCTCCAGTAACTGTAGGGTCAAGGGCATGGCTCTGAAAATCGGCGATCTTGCCAAGGCGACAGGCACCAAGGTGCAGACGATCCGCTATTATGAAGAAATCGGTATGCTGCCCGCGCCGGCGCGCACGGAGGGAAACTACCGAACCTATGATGCAGGCACGCTGCGCCGGCTGTCGTTCATTCGCCGCTCGCGCGACCTCGGATTCAGCCTCGACCGGGTGCGCGAGCTGCTAGCTTTGGCAGACCATAGCGATTGGTCCTGCAACGCGGTCGAGACGATCGCGCGCGAGCACCGGGCGGCGATCGAGCGCAAGATCGCCGACCTGTCAGCCCTAGATGTGGAGTTGGCACGCATTATCGAGCGATGCGGTCACGGCACCGTTGCCGAGTGCGGCATTCTTGAAGCTTTATCTCCCGCCTAAATTCAATTCGGAAAGGCACCCGCTATCCTGAAATCGATTCCTGGCGAGAAAGCCGCCTGACTGCTTTCCTCCCCGGCGCGGACATTCCCGAAACTCGATCCCATGCGAGACGGGATCGCTATGCGTTGGGGTGTCATTCCGCCCCCAACCGGACCCGGCCACCAGCGGCGCATTTTTCAACAGCCCCGCTCCTTTTCGGGGCGGGGCGCACGGGATTTGCGCGAATGGATCGCTCGGGAAGCCGAGGCAGCGACATCGAATGAGGATCTTGCCCGTCGCTTCGTTGCGGAGTGTCGCCGCACCCGCACGATCCTTCCCGGCTCCTCGACGATCGAGCGCCTTTGCGCCGATGCGCTGGTTGAGGCCGAGCGCCGGATCGAGGATCTTATCGCCCATCGCATCACGCCAACCCTGAGCGAGAATTTGGCTCACCTGTTGGAGGATACGGTGGATGGTCGCGTCACGCGCTTCGTATGGCTGCGACAGTTCGAGGTTGGCGCAAATTCAGCAGCCGCTAACCGGCTGATGGATCGACTGGAATATCTTCAAAGGTTCGATCTTCCGGCGGATTTGCTGGACGGCGTGCCGGCGCATCGTGTGACCCGGCTTCGCCGGCAGGGCGAGCGCTATTACGCCGACGGCATGCGTGATCTGCCCGAAGACAGGCGGCTTGCGATCCTCGCTGTCTGCACCCTGGAATGGCGGTCATCGCTGGCCGATGTCATCGTGGAGACCCACGATCGCATCGTAGGCCGTCTCTATCGGGCCTCCGAACGCCTTTGCAACACCAGGATCGCCGACGAAAAGGCGGCCGTTCGGGACACGCTGAAGTCCTTTGCCGAAATCGGTGGTGCTTTGCTTGGAGCGCAGGACGATGGCACGGCCCTGGACGGGATAATCGCCACCGGGCCTGGCTGGGAACGGTTCAGAACCCTTGTCGCCACGGCCTCCGCGCTGACCAACGTGCTCGCGGCCGACCCGCTCAGCCGTGTGCTGGACGGCTATCACCGTTTCCGCCTCTACGCGCCCAGGATGCTGCGCCTGCTCGACATGCAGGCGGCGCCGATCGCCACGCCTCTTCTGGCGGCCGTTGCGATGCTGCGTAACGGGATCAAGGTCGATCCGCCGGTGGATTTTCTACGTCCCAACTCGAAATGGCATCGTCATCTTCGCGCTGAGCCCAGCGGCGACCACCGGCTTTGGGAAATCGCGGTGCTGTTCCACATCCGCGACGCCTTCCGGTCCGGTGACATATGGTTGGCGGGATCGCGCCGCTATGGCGACCTCAAGCAGCTTCTGGTCCCGCCACAGGCGATAGAGCAGACCGCGCGGCTCGCCGTGCCGCTGCGACCCGGCGAATGGCTGGCCGAGCGCAGGGCTCGACTGGATACACGGCTGAAGGAGTTTGGCCGCGCGGCGCGAACCGGCACGATCCCAGGCGGCATCATCGAGAACGGCAAGCTGCACATCGACAAGCTGAGGGCCGACACGCCCGAAGGGGCCGAGGATCTCGTGCTCGATCTCTATCAACAGCTCCCGCCCGCGAGGATCACCGATCTGTTGCTGGAAGTCGATGAGCGAACCGGATTTTCCGAGGCGTTCACGCATCTGCGCACCGGCGCGCCCTGCAGCGACCGGATCGGCCTGATGAACGTGTTGCTGGCGGAAGGCGTCAATCTCGGTTTGCGCAAGATGGCGGCGGCGACCAACACGCACAGCTTCTGGGAATTGCTGCGGATCGCGCGCTGGCATGTCGAAGGCAGCGCCTATGATCGGGCGCTCGCCATGATCGTGGAGGCCCACGCCGCCCTGCCCATGGCCGCCTTCTGGGGACAAGGGCAATCGGCATCCAGCGACGGGCAGTTCTTCCTTGCTACCGAGCAGGGCGAGGCGATGAATCTGATCAACGCGAAATATGGCAACGTCCCGGGCCTCAAGGGATACAGCCATGTGTCCGATCAATATGCGCCGTTCGCAACCCAGGTGATCCCGGCAACGGTCAGCGAGGCTCCCTATATCCTGGACGGGCTGCTCATGAATGACGCGGGCCGCCGCGTTCGCCAGCATTTTGCCGACACGGGCGGCTTCACCGATCATGTGTTCGCCGCCTGCGCCTTGCTCGGCTACAGGTTCGCCCCCCGTATCCGCGATCTCCCTCAGAAAAGACTCTATGCCTTCACGCCCAACGCGACGCCGGCCAATGTGCGAGCGCTGGTCGGAGGTAAGATCAATGAACCGCTCATCGAGCGCAACTGGCCCGACATCCTGCGCATCATGGCGACGATCGCAGCGGGGATCGTCGCCCCCAGCCAGATTCTTCGCAAGCTCGCCTCTTACCCGCGCCAGAATGAGCTGGCCCTCGCATTGCGAGAGGTGGGCCGCATCGAGCGAACCCTGTTCATGATCGACTGGATTCTTGATGCCGGCCTCCAGCGCCAGGCTCAGATCGGCCTCAACAAGGGTGAGGCCCACCACGCCCTAAAGCGCGCCATCAGCTTCCACCGCCGAGGTGAAATCCGGGATCGATCCGGCGAAGGCCAGCACTATCGCATCGCCGGAATGAACCTGCTCGCCGCCATCATCATATTCTGGAACACCATGAAGCTCGGCGAGGTCGTCAATACCCGGGCCGCCAGCGGTACCCATATCGCGCCTGATCTACTCGCCCACGTCTCGCCGTTGGGATGGGAACACATCAATCCAACCGGGGAATATCGCTGGCCCAAATCCTTAGCGTAGGATTCCGCCCCCTCCCGCAAACGCCCCCTACGATTGAGAAGCGCGGCGGAATCTCTTAGATTGATCGCTGGAGGCTTTGTTCGCGGAGACGCGCACATTGCCTTCTTTTCGTTTTAGGAAGCGCTGTCCTAAGCGACAGAAGCCAGAGCTTTGACAATGCGGCATTCCGCGATGGAGCCGACCATGTATCTTGATCCTATCGGTGCAGACACGCGATGATGGCGGTCACGACGGCGGTGGTTTCCGCGACGTCGCGCACCCTCACTGTGTCGAGGCCGATTTCAGCAGCGGGATAGTCATTCCCACCGGGGAATATCGCATCCCCAATGAACAGCATCCCGTCGAGCGGGACACCGCTCTCGGCACTCAGGCGCTTCAGGCCATAGCCCTTGTCGATCCCTGCTCTGGTCACGTCGATCGATGTCGTGCCACCGAGATTGATCGAGAGCTCCGGCAGCTTCGCGCGCAACGTGGCCTGCAACGCGGTCCTCTTCTTTCGGTCAGGATCCCACGCTTCCTTTTCCTTCAGCGGCGCTGCCTGCCCCAGGCCCGAAAAGGTGATCTGGCTGCCCCGGTCCTCGATCCGTTCGCCCCAGATACGTTCGTCGGCGAGACCGGCATCGGTCAGCGCCTGATCGAAGGCCGTGCGGATCTTCGCCTTCTCCGCGTCGTCGAACAGTTCGGCATAGACCGCGCGCCAAGCGCCATTGATGAACCGATAGAGTTTCGTGCCTGTGGTCGGCATCAACCAGAGACGGTCGAGCGCGACGCCGGCAGGAAGGCGCGAGGCGATCTGCTTTTCGAACTGCGGCCAGTCCCCGCCCGAGATCACCGCCACATCCGTGATGGCGAGCAATCGGGCGAGGATTGCGGCCATATCCTCCGATAACGGCCGCTTGCTCTCGGCAAGCGTGCCGTCGAGGTCGAAGGCGATCAGCCACTTCATGCCGCCTTCCCTGCCGGATCGCGGTAGGCGAGCAGCCTGAGCGCATTGATGACGACGAGCAGCGTCGATCCCTCATGAACCGCCACCGCTGGCCCAATGCCGAGGCCGAGGATGGTAGCAGGCACCAGGAAGGCGACGACACCCAGGCTGACGAAGACGTTCTGCCGGATGATTCCACGGGTATGGCGGCTAAGACCGACTGCGAATGGCAGGTGCGCCAGATCGTCGGCCATCAGCGCCACGTCGGCTGTCTCCAGCGCAACGTCCGACCCCGCCGCGCCCATCGCGATGCCGACCGTGGCGCTTGCCATCGCCGGCGCATCGTTCACGCCGTCGCCCACCATCGCGACCTTGTCTTCGCCGGCGAGCTTCTTGATCGCGGCAACCTTGTCTTCGGGCATGAGGTCGCCCCACGCTTCGTCGATCCCGACTTCGTCGGCGATCGCTTCGGCGACTTTCTGGTGATCGCCGGAGATCATTATCATCCGCGACACGCCCATCTCGTGCAGCCGACGCAACGCGGTCTTGGCAGCTTCGCGAGGCGTGTCCATCAGGCCGATCGCGCCCAGGTCGCGGTCCCCCTTGCGGACCACCATTGTCGTGCGGCCGTTCTCGCGCAGCTTCGCGATTGCGTCCTGCGCGCCCTGCCCCAGCGCCGGAATGCCCTCACTTCCGAACATCTCGGCCTTGCCGATCCACACCGTCTCGCCATCCACGCTCGCGGTGACGCCCCGACCGGTCAGGCTCTTGAGGTCGCCGGCAGTCGGCACCGCACGATCGTTCAGACGTTCGCGGCCGTCCTTGACGATCGCTTGGGCCAGGGGATGGTCGCTCAACGCTTCGACGGCGACAGCCAGCGCCAGCAACTCGCCTTCATCGGCGCCATCGACGGGCACGACATCAGTGATGCGCGGACGACCTTCGGTCAGCGTGCCCGTCTTGTCGAAAGCGATCGCTTTGAGCGACCCGAGGTTTTCGAGCGGTGCACCGCCCTTCACGAGCACGCCGCCCCGCGCTGCACGGGCAACGCCCGACAGGACCGCGCTCGGCGTTGCGATCGCGAGCGCGCACGGGCTTGCCGCCACCAGCACCGCCATCGCGCGATAGAAGCTGTCGCGGAACGGCTCGTCGACGACCACCCATGCGAACAGCAGGAGCACTGACAGGACCAGGACGGCGGGCACGAAGATCCGTTCGAACCGGTCGGTGAAGCGCTGCGTCGGCGACTTCTGCGTCTCCGCTTCGCTCACCATCTTCACGACCTTGGCAAGCGCGCTTTCATTGGAACGGCGTGTCACCTCGATCTCGATCGCGCCGCCGCCGTTGATCGTACCAGCAAAAACCCGGCTTTCCGCGTCGACTGCATCGGGCTTGGCGCGTGCCGCTGCGGCATCTGCGACCGGCACCTTGTCGACCGGGATGCTTTCACCCGTGACCGGGGCCTGGTTGATCGCGCTGGTGCCCTTGATGACGAAGCCGTCGGCAGGCAGGCGCTCGTTCGGGCGGACGATGGCAATGTCCCCGACGACCATCTGCTCGACCGGGATTTCGCTGGTCTGCCCGCCGCGTCGCACGGTCGCGGTTTCGGGCGCGAGCTTCGCCAGCGCCTCGATCGCCTTCTTGGCGCGGCCCATTGCATAATGCTCAAGCGCATGGCCGAGGCTGAACAGGAACAGCAGCAGCGCACCTTCGGCCCATGCGCCCAGCGCAGCGGCGCCGGCCGCAGCGACCAACATCAGCGTGTCGATCTCGAACTTCTTCATCCGGAGGTTGTCGATCGCCTCGCGCAGCGTGAAGAATCCGCCGAAGAAATAGGCTGCGATATAGCAGGCGGTCGGCAGCCATTCGGGCGCGCCAGCGACCAGCCTCTCGATCGCGTAGCCGATCCCCAGCAGCGCGCCACAGGCGAGCGCGAAGATCAGCTCGGTATTGGGGCCGAGAAATTCGGCGTGGCTATGGTCGTGGCCATCGCCGGGGCCGTGCTTCTCTTCGCCCGCGCCGTGGCCCCCGGGGCCGTGGTCGTGGCCGGCATGTTCATCGGCAGCGACCCGCTTGCCCACCCTCACCTTCAGCTTGCGAAGCGCAGCGCGCACCTCCTCTTCGGTGGTTTCGCGGCGATCATATTCGACCCGGACAGACCCGCTGGTGCTGGCGCTTGCCTGGACCACGCCGGGCAAGGCGCACAGCGCATCGCTGACCGTGCGCGCCCGACGTTCGTGGTTGATCCCCGTCACCTGCCAGATCGCATGGCCGTAGCGCTCGGTGATTTCGGCACCTGCGGCGCGCACCATTTCGCGCAACCGTGGCAGCGGCAGCTTGGCGGCATCGAAATGGATGCACAGCGCCGCTGGCGTGTTGCCGTCGAGACAGATCACATGCGCCCGCTCGACACCTTCGCGCTTTGACAGGGTTGATACGAGACGGTCCAGGCAGGCATCGGCCGCGTCAGGAAGGTCCGGCAACAACACTGGAATGTCGAGTTCGAGCTTGTCGTTCATGACGACCTCCTTTCGCTTTTCTTGGTTTCGGCGCGCGCGTCGCGCAGGATTTCGACACCGCCCTTGATGGCGATGATGGCGGTGGCGAAGCCGACCAGCAGGTCCGGCCAATTGGTACCCAACCACAGCACCAGCACGCCGGCGATCAGGATGCCGCCGTTGGAAATGAAGTCGTTGAAGCTGAAGGTGGTTGCGGCCCGGAGATTGACGTCCGGATCCTTGAGGCGCTGGAGCAGCCGCAGGCAGAGGTAATTCACGACGCCGGCGATCGCGGACATGACCATCATGGTAGGTCCGATGGGCTCGCTGCCCTGCACGTAGCGCCGTCCGACATCGATCAAGATGCCGCCCGCGAAGATCAGCAGCATGACGCCCGAAGCGACCGCGGCGCGTGTCTTCCATGTCTGGCCCCGGGTGAGCGCCACAAGGCTCAGCGCATACACAGCCGTATCGGACAGGTTGTCGACGCCGTTGGCGATCAGCGCGCTCGAGTCCGCGAAGAAGCCGGAAACGAAGAAGCCCGCAGCGATCGCCGCGTTCAGCAGCAGGACGATCCACAGTGTGCGGCGCTCCTGCCCGCCATTGTTGTCGTTGCCCGGGATCATCCCATCATCTCCTCAAGTGTCAGCAGGGCCAGGAAGCCGACGAAAAACATCGAGCTGATGAGCGGGGTGTCGGGTTTCTCGTGCGCCTCGACCAGCAACTCCTCCGTGACGAGGTAGAGCAGCGCCATCAGCCCGAAGCTGAGGAAGCCGGCGATCATCACCGGCGACAGCGCGGCGACCGGCACGGCAGCGAGCGCGCCGATCGGCAGCAGCAGGGCCAATGCCGAGACGATCACGATGATGCGCAAGCGCGAGCGATAGGTTTCCGCCAGCTCGTCGGTCAGCGTCAGTCCCAGAAATAACACTTCCAGAGTGAGCGCGATCGTCAGCAGGAGACCTGCCTTCTCGCCCGCCACGAAAGCGAGGCCGAGCACCAGGCCGTCGACCAGAATGTCGATGCCGATCGCGGCGAGTAGCGCCATCGGCCCCTTGAAGCGGGCCTCAAGAGCCTTGAGCCCCAGCATGGTCGCGACGCCCGCCGCCCCGCCGATCAACGTCGCGCTGGGCGATGCCTCATGCTTGACCTGCGGCAGGATTTCGGTCGCTGCCGCCGCGAACACGACGCCGGCAGCGAGATGCTGTAGGCCCGCCACGAGGCCAGGTTTCAACTTGGTGCGGCTCGCGACAATCGCGCCGAGCACGACCGCCAGCACAGGCGCAAGCGTATAGAGCAGTGCCTGCATTTCCTAGGACTCCTCCGGGGTTCGGTGGCAGACGCGGATCTTCCCGCGTCGCGTGAACGCGATCGATCCGCCCGCCACGACAGCCCGCGAATGGTCGCCGCGAAACTCGTCACCGGTTCGCTGCGCGCGCAGGATCTCGGTCCTGCCCTTCGGCAGCCAGGTGACGGCCATTTTCAAGCCGTCATCGATGAAGTCGACATCGGCGCGTGTGCCGTCGTCGCAGTACATGATGCGCTGCGCGATTAGTTTCGACGTCAGATGCTTTTCATGCGCCGGCTCGGTAGGCTGGGTCGGCGCTGGATTACACGCCCCTATAACCGCCCCGGAGACGAGAACGACGCCGAGGCGCGCGATCGCCAGACCGGCCCGATTCAGGCCGCACAAGGTTGTCACATTTGAAATCGACGTGTCAGACATCGGTCTCTTCCGACGAAGCGCCCTGTGGCGTTCGAAGGCAGGGCAGTTCATCGCGTGCCTTCCCGCTCGCAGATCCGGGTACGGCCATCGCCTTCCACGATGGTGAGCTGCGACCCCTTGAAGGTCGCGGTGGCTGTTTCGCCGACATATTGCAGGCCCTGCGCTGGCGCGGTCAGCATCATCGGCGGTCCCCCGTTGGAGCGCCGCAAATCGATCTGCAGGCCGTTGTCCTTGTAATCGACGAACAGCGGTTCCCCGTCGGAACAGCGATATCTATGCCGCCCCATTTCCCCGGTCGCCACGGCGCTGTCGGACGAATGGATCTGCTGCTCCGTTGGCGGGGCTGGCGGCTTTCTTTCCGAGCACGCCGCGAGCCCGACAACGAGGATGACGGCGGGCAGCACCCGCTTACAGTGCATCATCATCGCGCCTTCCTCCTGTAGCGGAAGGGGACGCGCTGACGATTGATAGCCCGGGCAGGCTGACCTACCCGCCAGCGGAGATAGGTTGCGAGGCGATCGTCAGATTCGACCATCAGGGATCGCAGGCGGCGCAACATCATCGCCGCGAACGGCAGGGAGAGCGCCCCGCGCAGCGTGCAGCTATGCGTTAGCCTGGTGCCGCCATCGTCCCCCGCCAGCTCGTACCGCTCTTCGAGCGTGAACAGATAGGGGATGCCGCAGGACCAAGCGAAGGCGTGCGGTTTATCGAATCGATCAATCCGTGCTGGCGTCCGAATTGGCCGGGTGATGCCCTGGATCGCAAAGGTGCATTCTGTGTCGCCGAGCCGGGACGGATCATCGAGAAATACGAGCGGACTCCACGCCCGGCGATGATCCGGATCGGTGAGTGCCGACCAGATGCGCAGTGGCCCGCCGTGAAGCATCGAGCTGGTTATGGTGCGAGGCATATCCCCATCTCCCAGAGATGGGCGGGGCGATCGCGGATCGCCCCGCCCATCCATCAGGCCAAGTTGTTCACGAAGGTCTGACCGTGGTCGTCCCCTTCATGCTCCTCATTGTAGTGCTCGGGTTTCTCGATCACTTTCTGCCCGAACCGGGCATAGAGTGTCGGCAGCACGAACAGCGTAAGAAGCGTCGCCGAGATCAGACCGCCGATGACGACCGTCGCCAAAGGCTTTTGAACCTCTGCGCCGGCGCCTTCGCCCAGCGCCATCGGCACGAAGCCGAGGCTGGCGACTAGCGCGGTCATGATGACGGGTCGCAGACGCTGCATCGCGCCAACATGCGCGGCTTCCTCGCGGCTCATCCCTGATCGGATCAGATCTTGGATCGAGCTGACCATGACGAGGCCGTTGAGGACCGCGATGCCCGAGAGGGCGATGAAGCCCACTGCCGCCGAGATCGAGAAGTCCATGCCCCGCAGGAACAGCAACAGGACGCCGCCCACCAGCGCGAAAGGCACGCCGGTGAACACGATCGCGGCGTCGCGGACCGATCCCAACGCCCCGTAGAGGAGCAGCAGGATCAAGATGAAGCAAGCCGGAATGACCAGCTTCAGCCGTTCGCTTGCCGATTGGAGGTTCTCGAACTGGCCGCCCCATTCGAGATAGGTGCCGGCAGGCAGCCGGAGTTGGCTGCCGATCGCCGCCTGCGCATCCGCCACGACGGATCCGACGTCGCGGCCACGCACGTTGGCTTGCACCACCACGCGCCGCTTGCCGTTCTCGCGGCTGATCTGGTTCGGACCATCGACCACCTTGATCTCGGCGACGCTGGACAGCGGTACATAGCCGCCGCCTGCCACCGGCACCTGCACCTGTTGGAGCAGGCCGATGTCGGCACGCTGCGCCTCCGACAGGCGGATCACCACGGGGAAGCGACGGTCGCCCTCGAAGATCTGGCCCGATGTTCGCCCGCCGATCGTCGCAGTCACGGTGTCCTGCACATCCTGAGCCGTAACGCCCAACCGCGCCATCGCGTCGCGGTTGACGCGAATGTCGAGCATGGGAAGACCGGTCGTCTGCTCCACCTTCACGTCCGCTGCGCCTTGCGTTCTGCGCAGCACCGCCGCGATTTGCTCGGCCGTCCGGTTCATCTGGTTGAAGTCGTCCCCGAACACCTTCACCGCGATGTCGCCGCGCACGCCGGCGATCAGCTCGTTGAAGCGCATCTGGATGGGCTGGGTGATCTCGTAGGCATTTCCCGGAATCTTCGCGAGATTACCCTCGATCCGGCTGACCAGCTCCTCCTTGGGAAGCTCAGGATCCGGCCAATCCTTGCGCGGCTTCAGGATGACGAACATGTCGGTCGCGTTCGGCGGCATCGGGTCGGCCGCCAGCTCGGCGGTGCCCGTTTTGGAATAGACGAATTGCACCTCCGGCTGCTTCGACATCATCCGCTCGATCGGCACCTGCATCGCCTGGCTCTGCTGGACCGACGTTGCCGGAATGCGGAGCGACTGGATCAGCAAATCGCCTTCGTCGAGCTGCGGCAGGAACACCGAGCCGAGCGTAGTGAAAGCAAGCGCCGCCACCACAAGGCTTCCCACACCCGCACCGATCGTCAGCGTCGGGCGCTTCATGGCCCGGTCGAGACCGGGTTCGTAGCGCTTCTTCAGCCACGTGATGATGCGGCCGTCCTTCTCCTCGACCTTCTTCGACAGCCAGATCGCAATCATCGCCGGCACGAAGGTGAGAGAGAGGATGAAGGCGAAGGCGAGCGCGATGATGACGGTCAGCGCCATCGGTCCGAACGTTTTACCCTCCACGCCGGTCAGCGTGAGCAGCGGTACGTAGACGAGGATGATGATTGCCTGCCCGTACACAGAGGGACGGATCATCTCACGCGCAGCGGCTGCCACGGTCGCGAGCCGTTCCTTGACGCTGAGCAATCGGCCTTCATGATGCTGTTGCTCGGCAAGCCGGCGCAGCGCGTTTTCGACAATGATGACGGCGCCGTCGACGATCAGACCGAAGTCCAAAGCCCCAAGGCTCATCAGATTGGCCGAGACCCCAGCGCGCAGCATACCAAAGCCTGTCAGCATCATGGTGATCGGGATGACCAACGCCGCGATCAGGGCCGCACGGAAGTTGCCGAGCAGCAGGAAGAGCACGACGATGACCAGCACCGCGCCTTCGGACAGGTTTTTCGCGACCGTCTTGATCGTCGAATTGACCAGCTCGGTGCGGTTCAGCACCGGCTGAATTACGACGTCAGGAGGCAGCGAAGCGTTGATCGTCTTCAGTTTCTCAGCGACCGCGGTCGACACGATGCGGCTGTTCTCGCCGATCCGCATGATCGCCGTGCCGACGACGACTTCGGTACCGTTCTCCGATGCCGAACCCATGCGGATCGCCTGACCCGTCTTCACAGTCGCAACTTGTTCGACCGTGATCGGCACGCCGTTACGTGTCGCGATCACGGTCCTGGCCAACTCGCTGGCATTGCGAACGAGCGCATCCGAGCGAACAGCCAGACCTTCGCCATTGCGATTGACGAAGCCACCGCCGACGCTGGTGTTATTGCGCTCCAGCGCATTTCCCAGGTCCGTCAGCGTGATGCCGAGCGAGGCCAGCTTCTGCACGTCGGGCACGACGAGGAACTGCTTGGCGTAACCGCCAATCGAGTCGACACCGGCGAGGCCCGGTGTGGTCTTCAGAAGCGGCGTCACGATCCAGTCCTGCGCGGTGCGCAGGTAGGTCGCCTTGTCCTCTTCGGTCGTCAGTCGCTCGCCCTCTGGCGTGATGTAGCTGCCATCGGGCTGTTGGCCCGGTTCACCGGGCTTGTGCTTGTCGTCCTCGCGATGATCGAGACGAACGGTGTACATGTACACCTCGCCCAGGCCTGTCGCGATCGGACCCATTTCAGGGTTCACGCCGTCGGGCAGATTCTCTTGCACGCCCCGCAGACGCTCGCCCACCTGCTGGCGGGCGAAATAGATGTCCGTCGCGTCCGAAAAGACCGCCGTGATCTGCGCGAAGCCGTTGCGGCTCAACGAGCGCGTATATTCCAGGCCGGGGGTGCCGGCGAGCGCGGTTTCGATTGGAAACGACACCTGCTTCTCGACCAGCTCGGGCGAGAGGGCAGGCGCGCGGACGTTGATCTGGACCTGATTGTTGGTGATGTCCGGCACCGCGTCGATCGGTAGCCGGTAGAGGGAAAAGGCGCCGATGGCGGCGACGATGACGGTGAGGAGCAGGACTAGCCAGCGCTTCTCGACCGCCCAGGTTACGATACGGGCGATCATGGCTTAATCCTCGTGGCTCGCTTCGCCCTTGCCGATCTCGGCCTTGAGCGTGAAACTTCCGGTGGTGGCGATCTGTTCGTTGCCGGTCAGGCCCGACCGGACGATCACCGTGTCGCCCGACGCATCGCCGAGCTGGACCGGGGTCGCCTTGAAGCCGGTGGGCGTGCGCACGAACACGACCGACTTGCCCTCGAAACTCTGGACCGCCGTCGTCGGCACGCGGACCGCCCCGCTCCCGCCGCTGCCCGTGAGCTGCACGGCTGCCGTCACAGGCTCGCCGACCCGCCATTCGCCACCGCGATTGTCGAGGGTGGCGAGCGCAGGCACGAGCCGCGTCTGCGGATCAAGCGCCGGCGACACGAAGGTCACGCGGGCGGTCGCCTGACGGCCTGCCGCCTTCACCAGCACCGTATTGCCGGGACGCACCCGGCCCGCATCCTCGGGCTTGAGATTAAGCGCGATCGACACCTGGCTCAGGTTGGCGATGCGATAGAGTTCGGCATCCGCCGCGACCGTTTGTCCCAGCGTCACGGGGCGCGCAATGATCTGGCCCGAGATCGGCGCGGCAATGCCGAGCCGGTTGAGCCCGCCGCCGCCGACACCCGCCGCCGAAACCATGCTCTGCGCCTGCGTCAGGGCGATCCGCGCCTCCGTCGCCGCTGTGCGGGCGGCGATCAGATCCTGTTCAGGGGAGACTCTCTGCGCGAACAGCCGCTGTTCGCGCGCGAGGTTCGAATTAGCGAGCTGAAGCCGCGCCCGCGCCGCCTCGACCTCGCCCTTGATCTGCGCCGCCTCGCGGCTTTCGATGACCGCAATGGTCTGGCCGCGTCCGACCGATTGGCCGAGGTTACGGGTGAGCGCGACCACGCGTCCCGCAATTGCGGCCGAGACGACCTGCGTTCCCTGTGGGTCGCCCTCGATGATCGCGGGCAGCTCGATCGTCCCGGCCCCGCCGATGATCGGCCGTCCGACCTGGACGCCCGCTGTGGCGATCTGGTCGGCACCCAATGTGACGACGCCTTCACCGGCATGACCGCCTTCAGCACCGCCCTTTTCCGTGCCCGCTGCCGTCTCATTGGCAGCTGCGCCTTCGGCAGTTGCCTCGTTTCCGCCATCCTTGCCGCCGCAGGCAGCCAAGAGCAGGGCGAGCGACGCCGCGCCCGCGAGATAAAAGCTCTTCATCACTGATTCCCCCCATTGGGCGCACGAGCGGTCAGTCGCTCCACTTGCGCGCGGGCATTCTGGTAATTGGCAAGCGCGTCGATCGCGGCGACCCGCGTTTCGGCGAGCGTGCGTTCAGCATCGAGCAATTCGAGCTGGCCGAACTTGCCCTCGCGATAGCCGATCCGCGCGATGCGGGCGGCCTCCTGTGCAGCCGCCAGCGCCGGCCCCGACGCCGCACGAGCCGTCGTTGCGGCATTGGCCGCCTGCGCCTGCGCGTCCGTGATCGCCTGTTCGATGTCGAGCGCGGTCACGCGGCGCTGCGCATCCGCCTGGGTCCGCTGCGCGGTCGCCTGCGCAATCGCGGCGCGACCATTGTTGAACACCGGGATCGGGATCGACACGCTGAACACCGCCGCCATGTCGTTGGTCGCTTCCAGGCGGCGGATCGACGGCCCGACGTTCAGGTCAGGCACGCGATTGGCGCGCGCGAGCCGCACGCCGGCTTCGGCAATGGAGAAATCCGCGTTGGCTGCCGCCAGCGCGAGTGTGCCGGTCGTGTTGACCGGTGCCAACGGCCCATAGACGTTCACACCGGGAAGGCGATCGAGCAGCGTGTCATCGAGCAGGCCGTCGATCGGCCGTCCGATCCGACGCGCCAGATTGGCGCGGGCCGCCTCGGCCAAGCGAAGCTGCCGCTCCACATTGGCGTCGGCATTGATACGCGCGACATCCGCGCGCTGTTGCTCGAGTGGCGATGCCCGCCCTGCCTGCACGCGAACGCTCGCGGCCCGCAGCGCATCGCTGGCGATCCGGGCCTGATCGCGGGCTGTCATTACCCGGCGATCGGCCGCGACCGCTTCGACATAGAGCTGCGTTACCTGAAGCCGGACATCCGCCGCGATGATCGCGGCCTGGATCTCGGCCCGGGACAATTGCGCATTGGCGACCGCGACGCGGGCGCCGCGCTTGCCGCCTAGCTCGATCGGGATCGCAAAGCCGACCGTGGTTTCCGCGCTGCGGACCCCCCGATACGGCCCGGAGCCGATGACATTCTCGACTTGGCCTTGAACCACCGGATTGGGCCGCAAGCCGGCGACTGTGCGACCTGCACGGGCCGCGTCGATTCCAGCTGTCGCCGCTTCCGCAGCAGGGGCCGAACCGCCCGCTGCACTGACCGCTTGGTCAAGCGTGTAGACCGGCGCATCCTGCGCAACAGGCGCGGACGGTCCGACCTGCGCCTGCGCCATCGTGGCGCAAGACGCTGCGGCCAGCATGGCCGCGAGGATACGATTCATGAAAATAGGACTCCTGACGATGATCGACAGGGGCGCGCCAACGCACGCCCAAATCGGACGTCAGGCTTGGGGGGGCCTCAAATGGACCATGCCGGTGCGGCCGTCGAGCGACGCAGAGGCGGAGATTGTCGGCTTGGGCACTGTGAGGACGGGGGTATATTCCATCGTCGTGCGCGCAGGCGCGCCGACGTCGTGTCCGTGACAATAATTGTGATGATGCGGGACATTCTTGTCCGAGTCCGATGGCACCTGATCGATGTCACCGGCGGTATGGACCGTGAACTCAACGCCCGCGATGCTTCCCCCCGCCAGATCGGCGGCATGGGCCATGCCGGAGAAGCTGGTCAGGACCAGCATCAGGCATGTCAGGAAAGGCAAAAAGGCTCGCACTAGCTTGCCTCTATCACGGAAGGGTTTTCATGTCATTGCACTAATTCGAACCAAGGGTCACTGAGCCGGAACCCGAGCGGGATCGGTCGCGCCCGTTCCAGGCGAACCCGACCGCAATGGCGACCGCCATCAGGAGTTGCGCCAGCACCGATTGCCAAGTGGGAAACACGCCGAGCATCGACAGCCGTGGCACGTCCGCGAGCGGTGCGATGTTGATAAGGCCGGCTTCCTGGAGCGCGGCGACGCCTTTACCCGCCAGCACGACGGTCAGGACCGCCATGAGCCAGGAGCTATAGCGGAAGAACTGCGCGATCGGCAGCTTGCGACTGTAGCGAAGCATGGCCCAAGCGATCAGGCTGAGCAGTCCAATCGCCGACCCGGCCCCCGCGAGAAGCATCCCGTTGTCACCTTGCGCCGAAAGCGCGGCATAGAACAGGATCGTCTCGAAGACCTCGCGATAAACTACGACGAACGCCAGCCCGAACAGGAACCAGCCCGACCCGCCCGAGAGCGCCCGCGACATCTTCTCGCGAATATAGCGCTGCCACTGATCGGCCTGCGCCTTGCCGTGCATCCAAATCCCGACCGAGAGCAGCACGACCGCGGCGAACAGCGAGCCAAACCCTTCCGTCAGCTCCCGGCTCGCACCGCTGATCCCGATCGCATAGGTGGCGACCGCCCAGGTGATCCCGCCCGCGATGATCGCGCTGACCCAGCCGCCATGCACGTACCGCAGCGCCTCGCCGCGCTCGGCTTTACGCAGGAACGCGATCATGGCGACAACGATGAGCAGGGCTTCGAGCCCTTCACGCAGCAGGATCGTGAACGCGCCCAGGAACGTGGACGCTTCGGTGGCGGCATCAGGCGCGAGCGCCGCTTCCGCATCGTCGAAAAGGCCGCCCAGTACTGCGACCTTCTCCGCGAGATCATCGGGCGACGCGCCCCGGTCGATCGAGGCGCGGAACTCCCCCATCGCGCCCTCGATTCGACCCATCAGCGTCGCGTCGCGCGCGGTGAGTGTTGGCTCGATCGGCTCGAACCCATCGAGATAGGCCGACAGCGCCAGCTCTTTCGCCATGCGCGCATCGCCGCGCCGCGCAGCCGCCACGCTTTCGGCGAGTTTGGCGCGGGCGACCGCGAGCGAGCCGGGAGCCTGTTGTATCACCTGTTCGGGATGACGACGCAGGAACGCGAGCACTGGGTCAGCCTTGGCGTCGCCGATCGCCGCGCCGAGCGCGGCCGGGGTGAGCGCGACCAGGGTTTTCAGGTCCGGAATGCGCCGGCGAAGGGTCGGGTCGGATTTCCAAAGCCGCTCGCCTTCGCGCGCCTGCGCATCCGTGAAGGCGAAGCTCCCGGCTCGGAATGCTAACGCCCAGCGCTGATCGTTGGGCAGATCGGCGAAGCTCTGCATCGCGGTCCCGTCGATGCCTTGCGTCACCACCTGATAGAGCGCGAACACGCTGCGCTGGCGCGCGCGCTCGGCATCGGTGAAAGCAATCGGGGGCGTAGCGAGCTTGGCGGCGTCAGGGCCACGGCCGTTGCCCGTCATCCCGTGGCAGGACGCGCAGGATTGTCGGAACAGGGCATCGCTGGAGACGAGGTTCGGAGCCTTATCGGGCGCGAGCGGCACCGGGTAGGCGCGCAACAGATCGGCCGCGAGCCCGTGCGCCAATGTTGCCACCTGTTCAGTCGGTCCCTTTTCCGCGATCACCGCCTGGAGGTTGGCAGCCCGCTGGATGAGGGCTTGACGCTCCGGCTTCGCCGGCAGGCCCTGAAGCCGTGTCGAGACCGACGCGGCGAACTCCGTCATCTCGGCATATTCCGACGTGCTCTTGATCCGACCGTTGGCGACCGCGCCGCCATAATCGACGGCCATATAGTCGAGCAGCCGCCATGCGGTTTGCACGTCGCCGGGTTCGGCGATTGCCGCAGCAGGGATCAGCAGCGCCGCGAGCGCGGAGAGCAGCCGCAACGAGAGCATTGCCCGGATCAACGCGAGCAGACGCACTACCGCTCTCCCAATTCGCGCCGAGCGCCAGTGACGATTTCATAAGCGGAGTGGAGGAACAGGAGGGCGATGAGGCCGGCGACGGCGAGGTCCGGCCAGGCGCTTCCTGTCCACGCCACCAGACCGGCCGCGGCGATCACCGCCACGTTGGCGAGCGCGTCGTTGCGGCTGAACAGCCAGATCGCGCGAACATTGGCGTCCCCTTCCCGGAAACGCGCAAGCACCAAGGCGGACACGACATTGATCGCGAGCGCGACAACGCCGATTGTGCCCATCAGTTCGGCATCGGGCGCGGTTGCGTTCAGGGCGCGCCAAATCGCGAAACCGATTACGCCCACGCCAAGCGCACCGAGAAACAACCCCTGCGTCAGCGCGACCTTTGCCCTCGCCCGTGCGGACCAGGCAAGCGCGAGAAGACCGATAAGGCTGATCGACCCGTCCCCGAGAAAATCGAGGGAATCCGCTTTCAGCGCTTGGCTATCGGCGATGAACCCGCCGAACAGCTCGGCGACTCCGAAGCCGAGGTTGAGCACCACGACGGTCAGCAGCGCACGGCGATAGGCCGGATCGGTTTGCGCGCGCGCGGGCTCCCCGTGGCACCCGCAGCTTTCGGTAGAAGCATTCATGCGGCCTTCCTTACCACCTCCAGTCGCTGTAGAAGCAAGCGAAATGTGCGACACGTTCGCATAAGCAAGGATGGCATGATGAAGCCGGTGATGATTGGGCAGCTCGCCAGCGAGACCTCGACGAAGGTGACGACGATCCGCTTTTATGAGTCGATCGGGTTGCTCCGATCCGCCCCTCGCACGGCGTCGGGTCGCAGAACCTACGATGCCAGTGACATTGAGCGTTTGCACTTCATCCGCAACGGTCGCCGGCTTGGCTTCTCCGTCGACGAGATCCGTTCGTTGATGGGGCTGGCGCAGAACCCGGACCAGGATTGTGGTGCCGCCTCAGCTATCGCTGCTCAGCACCTCAAGGATGTGGAGGAGAGACTGGCGCAACTCGCGGTGTTGCGGGATGAGTTGGCAATGCTCAGCCAGAGCTGCACCAAGGCGCGCATGGCCGATTGTCGGATCATGAAGGCGATCGGCAAAGGCCACCCTCAAGCCGATCAATAATAATCGGCCAGCCTGAGCTCGCGCACATCACCCGAGGCCATCGTCAGCTTTACGAGGGTGCCAGCAGGCCGGGAGCGCACTTGCCAGAGCTCCCCACGCGTATAGTTCGCATCGATCGAATGGCCGTTCACCGCCACGATCCGGTCGCCGACCGCCCAGCCAGCCTTTTCCGCGGGACTGTTCGCCGCCACATGAACAACGGTGAGCGCCGTTGGTGAGGCTGCGAGGCCAAGGCCGCTACGGTCCTTCAGCATCGGCAGGCGACGACGAGGACCGAGTGGCCGGAGCCACACGAATCCGGCGGTCACGTCGAACACCACGTCGAATTGAGCGATCAGCGGTAGGCCGACATTGCCAACCGTGCTGGTGGAGAGCCAAGCTCTCATCCCGAGTGTGGGGACGTTCGAGACGCCAAGCCCTTCGATGTTGATGTTCTGGATCGTGAAAGCATCGTTGATACGCACACCATCGACGCCGCCGATCGCCGCGGTCGAGACGAGCTTCCCGTTCAACAGCCCTTGATCGCGGGCATAGGCCGACGAGAGCATCAGCGCGGCCGAGCTGCCAAGATCGATCATCAAGGGCACGGGAGGCAAACCCGAGACGGAAGCTCGAATGAACAGCTCCTGCTTGGCACCGCGCCCGAGCGCGACAGCGCGCCAGTCGGGACCGGCGAGAAACGTGCCTGACTTGACGACCGCCATACGCCTTTTCGCGAAATCGAGCGCGATGCAGCTACCCGTGAACATATCGGCACCGAGGAGGATATCGATCGGTCGTCCGAAGGCCGCCGACACTGAACTCAGATCACCAACGACGGCAAAGGGTAAGCGACGGGTTTCGCGGGCGAGCTGTACGTCGATGTCGCGGACCAGCAGCACCGGGGCCTTGGCGCTCAGCCCGCTAATCATGCGCCGCTCACCATCGTTCAAGCCGAGCTTCGCCGCGAGCGCCGTGCTCATGATCGACGCGCCGCTGCCACTGTCGAGCACCGCCCGCACCGGCACTCCGCGCACTTGTGCCGAAACAAGGAGGGTATCACCCGTGCCGACTTCCAGCGGCTCCCATTCGAGGTGAGCCGCACCGAAGTTCCACGAGCCCGCAGACCGGGAAGTCTGTCGCGCGAGCGTTGGAGAACCGAGCACCAAGCCGGTTCCACAGGCCACCAGCCGCGCCACTAATGAGCGTCGAGACATACCGATTGCTTCAACACGGGCCGTCAAAAAGCCACCTCCAGCCCCCCGTCCGCAGGAGAGCAAATTGCGGTTACATGCTCCAGCCACTGGAGGAGCAAGTGCTTTTGGTGCGCCCGAAAATCCTCAGAAGCGCTTGGAGAACTTTAGATGAAGGATGGTGCAGACCGCTTAGATGCCTTCCCGATAACGAACGGTTCCGGGGGACGCTGGGCCGATCGGGACCGCGAACGGTGTAAACGCTCGCGCTAAGTGGCGGCATTCTGATCGCGCTATTTGTCGGCGAGCGTCGCTACGCGGCTACCGGCTTGGTCTCGGCCGATCGCACATAGGCGTAGAGTTTTGGCTGGGAGATGCCGAGCATCGAGCAAATCTTGGCGATCGGCATCGTGTTCTCGTGGTAGAGCCTGACGGGCAGGTCGCGCTTTTCCTTGCCGAGTGCGGCCGGCCGGCCACCCTTCTTGCCGCGAGCGCGGGCTGCGGTGAGACCGGCCTGGGTCCGCTCGCGGATCAGGTTGCGCTCGAACTCCGCCAATGCCCCGAACAGGTGGAAGGTAAGCTTGCCCGACGTGGTGGTCGTGTCGATCGCCTCGTGCAGGCTCAGCAGCCCGACCTTTTCCTCGTCGAGGTAGGTCATCCATCCGATCAGATCACGGAGCGAGCGGCCGAGCCTGTCGAGGCGCCAGACCACCAGTGTGTCGCCGGCGCGAAGCAGCTCCTTCACCTTTTCCAATCCAGGGCGAGCGGCAGTCGCCCCGGAGGCCTTGTCGGTGATGACCTTCTCGCAGCCGGCAGCCTTCAGCGCATCACGCTGGAGGTCCAGGTTCTGCTCGGCGGTCGATACGCGGGCGTAACCGATTTTCATGCGTAGGGCCGGTGGCGCCCCGATCGGGCGCGGTTTGGGAAGAAAGTCGTCATCGGCAGGTCTATGTTGCCCTAGTTTTCTTTACCGGGTAGATTTACGTCGAACAGGCCGGTTTGGCAACGCGAGCGGACTCGCATGGCGATGGGCAGGCAAATCTCCGTTTTCCTTACCTGCGACACGGACCGTCGGCGGTGACGCATCCGGCGCTTGTCCCGCCGCTGGCGATCGAGCGCTACCGCGTCCTTGAACCGCACCTCGCCGATGGCATCCCGCTCGCGGACCTCGCCCGCACCGGCACGCTGAGCGAGCGGACGTTGCAGCGCTGGCTCGGGCGCTACCGTGCCGAAGGACTTGCCGGTCTCGCGCGTCTGCCGCGCAACGATCGGGGCAGGCTGCACCTGCCGGAACATCTGGTCGAACTGACCCGCACTCTCGCCACCAAGCGCCCGCGACCCCCGGTCGCCGCCATTCACCGAAAGGTGCAGGAACTCGCCATCGCGCATGGACACCGAACCCCCAGCTATGCGGCCGTCGCGCGTGTCGTCAGGGCGATACCGGCAAGCCAGATCGCCGCAGCCTCCGATCCGGCCGTCTACCGCGACCAGCACGAGCTAGTGCATCGGCGCGAAGCCGCGACCTCGAACGAGATGTGGCAGGCCGATCATACCGTTCTCGACATTCTCGTGCTCGATGATGCCGGAACCCCGGTGCGTCCTTGGCTGACCGTCATCGTTGACGATCACAGCCGAGCCATCGCCGGTTACTTCCTCAGCCTCGATGCCCCCAGTGCCCTCAACACGGCGCTCGCCTTGCGGCAGGCGATCTGGCGCAAGCCCAATCCCGAATGGATCGTCAGCGGCATTCCCGAACAGCTTTACGTCGACAACGGCTCGGATTTCATCTCCGAGCATATCGAGCAGGCGTGCATCGCCCTCAAAATCCGCCTCATCCATTCGCTGCCGGGGCGTCCTCGCGGGCGCGGCAAGATCGAGCGGCTGTTCCGCACCATCAACGACATGTTCCTGCCCGACCTGCCCGGCCACCTGATCGCGGGCAAGCCGCTGTCGGCGCCAGTGCTCACGCTCGACGAGCTGCGCGCCCGCTTCGAGGCGTTCGTGTGCGGCGTCTATCATCGTCGCCCGCATGGCAGCACCGGCGAACCGCCGATCACGCGCTGGCAGAAGGGCGGGTTCCTGCCCGCAATGCCCGACAGCCTTGAACAGCTCGACATGCTGCTCGTGCACGTGCCCAAGCCCCGTAAAGTGCTGCGCGACGGCATCCGTCTGATGGGCAGGCGCTATGTCGAACCCACGCTCGCGGCCTTCGTCGGCGAGCAGGTCGAGGCGGTCTATGACCCCCGCGACCTGACCGAGATCCACGTCTACCACCAGGGCCGGTTCGTCTGCCGTGCGCTCAGCTCCGAGCACGCTGGGCACCCGTCGTTGCGCGCGATCCAGCGCGCCCGGCGCGGCGCGAAGGAGCGCGACAAGCAGGTGCCTGCCCCCACGGAGACCTTCGATGGCGACCAAGAGGATACGGCTTCCCGGCCCACCACCTACCGAGGGCTCCGGCTCTACGCCGCTGACGATTGAGTTCCTGGTCGAGCAGCCGTTCCTGGCGACCCGCGAACATGCCCAGTTCGTCGAGTTTGCCGAAGCCTGCGCGCACTACCGCTATATCGGCGTGTGTCATGGCCGGCCGGGCGTCGGAAAGACGCGATCGGCGCGCGAGTTTTCCAGCTTCCCCGACCTGGGGGAATATGCCGCGCTCCGTCCCATTGCCGCGCTCCTTGGCGAAAAGGTCGCTCGCTGCCGCGCCGTCTTCTACACCGTGTCGGTCAGCAACACGCCCAAGACGATCGACGCGGTGTTGGGCCTCAACCTCATTAAGCTGGGCTATGCCCGGCTGACGGTCGCGGGCGGCTCGCAGGACGAAATCACCCATGACGCCGCCCGCATCGCCTGCCCCCTCGTCATCGTCGACGAGGCCGACCGCCTGACCATAAAGTCGCTCGAACATCTCCGCGACATGGCCGATCGCCACGGCTTCGGGCTGATCCTGATGGGTATGCCGGGCTTGGAGAAGCGCCTCGCCCGCTATGCCCAGCTCTACTCGCGGATCGGCTTCGTCCACGAGTTCAAACCGCTTACCGAGACCGAAATGCGGCTGCTGCTCGCGACCCACGCCGGCGATTTCGGGATCAGCTTCGACCCGGCCCAACTCGACGCGATCGAAGCGCAGGCAGCCGTGATCCGCATCACGCGCGGCAACTTCCGGCTCATGGAGCGCCTGTTCGCGCAGATGCGGCGGATCATGACCCTCAACCGCGTCGAGGAGGTCACCGCTGACATCGTTCAGGCCGCGCGCGATTGCCTCGTCATCGGACCCGGCAACTGACAAATAGCGCGATCAGAACGCCGCCATTTAGCGCGAGCGTTTACACAGGATAAGATCCATACCGTTTCCGGAACCACTTTCTTGTTTCCTCTTCGAAATTGGACTGTGCTGATGAGTTTGAGCGATGGTGGCTTCGCTCATACACTACGCGCTACCAGGCCCCTGCCCGTTTCTTAGGCTTAACGTTGTAGCTCAAGACCCCGGGGGCTCAGCCTCCCTTCTCCGGTTCTTGCCGCTGCGCAAATCCCTCGATCTACCTGCCGCCGTCGTGTGGTCGCACGGCATCATCCAAAGACCTATTTAGGCCGTCATGACTAGCCAATCTTCGCCATAAGGCGCCCCGCCGCCCCCTGCTCTGCCGCGAGATTGCGATTATAAGCGAGCGGCATCCGCGGCGACTTCCACCGCAATGCATCCATGATCCCAGCCAGATCCTCTCCGCTCGCAAACAGATCCTGGTTCAGCCCGATCCGCGTCGAGTGCGCGCTGATGCCCTTGAGCAGCCGCGCCAGATCCTCGGCTGTGAGGTCGGGCAGAGCGCCACGATCGAACGCGCGCTGGATGATCGAGCGGAAGATCGGCCCGATCGAACCCGGGTGCAGCGCGACGGTGCCGATGTCATATTCGACCCGCGCCTTCACCGCAGGCCTGGGCAGCGTCTTGCGCAGATCCCAGGTCTCCCGCCCCGAGATGCTGTCGATCGGCCGACCGCGCACGGCGGCGCGCGCCTTGTAGCGCCGCACCTGCACCCGCCGGAACAGCGGCCCCGCCGTGATCCCGGCCGCTTCGGTCCAGGCCGCGATCGCCGACACGGTACGCGGGCTGAGATAGGCGGTTGCCCCCTCCCCGTCTTGATCGCCCTTGCTCCGCAGGATCTGCAGCAGCCGCGCCTCGGGATCGATCGCCTCTTCGATATGCTCGATGGCCACGGCTACCAACTCGGACGCACGCAGGCCGGTGTCATAGGCGGCAGACAGCAGCGCGCGATCGCGCAGCCCCGGCAGATCGTTTCCGCAGCTCTCGAGCAGCGCCCGGACGTTGAGACCACGCGCCTTGTCGCGTTCCACGTCGCGCACCGGCCCCTTGAACCGCAGCGGCCTTGCCTGCTTCTGCGCTGCGCCCTTCTCACGGCGCACCGCTTGCAGCCGCAGCTTCACCAGCGGCGCGGGGGTTGGGTCCTTGAGTTCGAGCAACTGATGGATCTTGGCGATCGACGCCTTGTAGCGGGATAGCGAGGCTGGGCGGCTCCCCTTGCCTGCCCGCGAGTCGAGATAGTCGGCCACCGTCTCGGCCGTCGCCGGCAGTGCAATCCGGTTGTTGCGCCTACACCACGCATCGAACGCCTCGACGTCGGACTTGAGCGCACGGATGCTATGGGGCGATGAAGCGGCCTGATAGGCGGCGATCAGGCCCTCGTTGACGGTGATGCGCTCGCCGGCGCGCATCTGCACGATCGTCCACGCAAGGTCGGCCGGCGCCCTGACGGCCGGCAGGACAGCCTCAGGCGGCGCTACGGGGATTTCTGGCCCTTCCCGGGCGGTTTCGGTGCTCACGACGCGCCTCGCTCCTCAGCCGCGCTTGTAGCCCACCTTATAAAGAACGGTCAAATCCGCTTATGTGATAACTGCAATTATCACATGTCGATTTCCCATCAGTATCGGCTGCCTCAACTAACATGTGACTTTGGTTGAGATCACCGATAACCATATCGGATGCCGAGGCCGCCCTCCCCTGCCCCACTGCTGCTCATCGGTCGGCTCGACGGTCGTCTTTTTCGTAGTCCAGCACGCGACATTTGGCTTGGGAGAGCGCGAATGTCAGCGACCTCAACAGTTGCCGCGCTCGCGGGGCTACCGGTCGACACAAGCGACCTGCTTGCCTGGATTACAGGCCGGAGCCCTCCTCCTCGCCACTGTGAAGGCCTGAATGACCCCATGTCGGTCGCAGCACTCGCGCACTTCGTGCTGCTCGCACAGGAAGCAGAAGGTGATGCCGTGGCCAAGGCGACGCTCAACGCGCTGCGCCTGCTGCTCGACGATCGAGAGGAGGCGCAGACCTGGGGCCGCCACGACCTCGTTCTATTCGGATCGGCGTTTCGAGCGGCCAAGCGGAGGTTGGCCGAACCATATCCAGCCCCTACCCTTCTGGCGGTCGCAGAGCGCCTCCTGGAGGTCCACGCGGAGCTCGAGATCGCGCCGGTCGGCGGTCGGTCCCTAGCGACGCTGGACGGGCGCCAGCTCACCGTCGATCCCCGAACCTTCGGCACGATCTGGCTGTTGGCCTGCCATCTTCCAATGGCGCTGCTCGCCGCAGGATTTACCTCCCAGATCATCCCGTCGTTCGTGTGCCTTCCAAGGTTCTTCGGCGTCACTGCGCGCGATCTTGCCGTTGATCTCGAAAAGCGCCTTGGAGACACCGCGCTGACTGGCCTGAAAGAACTTGATGCCGTTGAAAGGCTCGATGCCAACCTTCCCAAGGAGCTCGGCGTCACCCGGCGCAGTAAGCTCCCTGCCCTCATGCGCTTAGAGGCTGCCTTTCCGGGCATCCGCATCCCTGCGATCGCACGGCTTCTTAAAATCTCTCCTCAAGGAGCGGCGAAGCTTGCCAGCCGGGCGAGAGAGAGACGCGGCCACCCTTATTGAGGCCAGTGATAATCGAGAAGGTCGCGTAATGCTGCTTCGGCCTCCGCTCGACTCCCGCCGCCTTTGTGGAAGAGCGTCAGCGTCACGCCACGCCTGTCCTTTCCGTCGACGCGAAGCAGTGCCGTGCCGCCGGGGCTATGCACGACCACGGAATCCGATCCTGTCCTCTTGGGGGCTTTTGCCGGCTTGGGCTCCTTCTTGCGCGGCGCGGCCGACCCGACCACCGCTAACAGGGCGCGAATCGTCTCAGGAGCATTGGCGGGCAACCCCTCATTGCCTGCCGCGCGCGCTTCAAACAGACGACGCGCCTCGGCGAGCACACGCGAGCGATCATCGTCGGATTTCAGCACAGGCTTCAGACTGCCGATATGCGAGATCTTCAGCTCGAAAGGATCTGGGAAAGCCGCGACGACGGCTTCAGGCAATCTGGCTAGATCAAGGTAACGGCTGACCCACGCCTCGGACTGGTTCAGCCGCCTCGCCATCTCCTTCTGGCTGCCGCCATAATAGAGATCGAGCGCCTTAAGATAGTCTCGCGCTCGCTCCAGATCGCTGAGATCCTCGCGCGCCCGGTTCTCCAGATCGGAAATGCGAAACGCCTGCTCATCCGTCAGATCGCGCACTTCCACGAGGTAGCGCACCTCGGGATGATTGTTCGCCCGTAGCCAAGATACCGACCAATGGCGGCGAGCCCCGCAGATGATCTCGAAATCATAGTCCGGCTCATGAATGCGCCGAACGATCGCGGGGACCTCCTGCTTGCCCTGCGCGAGGATACTCTCGATTAGATCGTCACACCGTTCACGGCTCAGTGCGCCGTAGTCCCGATTGTGCCGTTCCCAAATCCGGCAGCGCGCCGGATCAACGAGTTCCTGCGGGTTATTCACCACCGCACCGGAAGCTAGTTCGGCCAAGCGATTGTTACGGCCGCCAAGGACCCCTACCCCCAAACGCGGACCACGCTCCTGACCTTCGGCGCTGGGCTCCACAGAGGACGCCAGATCGCCTAGAAAGCTCTTGTTCTTCGAACTCATTTTGCCCCCCTATTTGCCGAAATTGCAGGGCTGCAATTCTTGTCCATCACGCATGCCCATCCTTGCGCAAACGGCTCAGATGGCTGGGCCAGGTCTTACGAATATCAAGCTCGATCTCGGCATTCACGCCATCGAGATAGGTCAGGCAGCGATCACGCACGGTCTTGCTCGTCATCGGGCCGTCCAGTTCGTAAACGGTCATCAGACGGGCGGTAGCGTTGTCGATCTCGGCAGAGTCCTTGAGCGGCGAGCGTACCATGGCGGTTCCGTAAACCTGCCGCATCAGGTCGAGCAGGCCCTTCTGCATCGATTTGCCCTCATCCACCTTCGATGCCACGAAGCGCAGGAAGGACAGCTGCGGCGCGAGGTCGTGCGTCGAGAGTTCCTGAATGGTCTCGTCGAGCATGGCGAGAAAGGCAGCCGTCGAGGAGAAGTCCATCACGGTTGGTGGAACCGGCACCACCAGTGCGTTGGCTGCCCTGAGAACGGATAGGGAGATTGCTCCCAAGGCTGGCGGCGGATCGAGGATCACTACATCGTAGAGATCCTGCACCGAGGCGATACCCTGCGCCATTCGATCGAGCAGAGCCCCCTGCCCCCGCGCCATACGCGCCGCGAGTTCATATTCCGACTGGAAGAGACGCAGGTTGGCCGGGATCAGGTCAAGACCATCGAAATGGGTCTTGCGGATCGCATAATCGAGGGACTTGCGTTCACCCTCTCGCAGGTACGGATAGAGCGTGTCGTTCTCGTTCAAATCGAGATCCGGCACATAGCCGAAAAGGGTCGTAGCAGACGCCTGGCTGTCGCAATCAATCAGGAGGACACGATAGCCGCGGATCGCCAGATATTGCGCCAGATGGACCGACACCGTCGACTTGCCGACACCACCCTTGAAGTTCTGGACCGCGATGACAGAACACGGGTCGCTTGGATCGCGCCATGGGCGCGTGCCAAAGGCGCCACGCATGTCATTCAACTGAGCAAGCGTGTATCCCATGCGCCGACCGCTTTCTGTCCGCGGAGGTGGCACAAGACGGCCATCGCTCTCGGCCTCGCGAATCGCTCCGGTCGTCCGCCCCACCAGATCGGCGGCCTTTCCGATCTGAAACGTCGGTTCTCGCCGCTCGTCGGCGCGCGCGCTTCGGGCCGAGTTGCGCAGCTTTTCAAGGACAGAGGAAGACCGAGCAGCGAGCGACGCAACATCGAGTGTTTCCCCCATCCGCACTTCATCAATTGCGGACGCCATAGCTGCTCCTGTTAAAGTCTGGAGCATCCATGTTCGATTTTCACTTTTTGGTCAATATCCGCCCGAAATTTGACAGTTGGACCATGGAGACCGTCGGATCGCCAGCCCGTACTTCTATCCTGTCCTCTTGGGGGCTAATCGACGCCTTCATGGCAGGAATTGCAGCCCTGCAATTTGTGCCAGACGCGCCTTCCGCTCGCAACCTGACTCGGTGGGGGCACAGGATTGACGATAGCGCGACGTTCATCCTTGCGGGTCGCAAGTGACCGCGTTGATATGTGTCGTCATGACAGAGAGCCTCAACCCCGCGCTTGCCCGACGCATCGCCCTTGCCGCGCAAGGCTTTGGTGAGGCCATGCCTTCTATTGTCAGGGCTAACCATTTGCGGCGTACTATCGCCCGGCTCGGTCTCCACCAGATCGACAGCGTCAACGTGTTGACGCGAGCTCACTACCTTCCGGCCTATTCGCGCCTTGGTGTTTATGATCCGAGGTTGCTGGAGGCCGACGCCTGGGGGCCACTCCGATCGCGTCGGCTCTTCGAATATTGGGCGCACGAAGCGTCTTTGATCCCCCTCCCCCTCCAGCCGTTGCTGCGATGGCGACAGGCAATGGCAGACGCTGGCGAGACTGGATGGAAGGGTCTGCGCATATTCGCGCGCGATCGGCGGGCGGACGCGATCTCGATCCTCGAGCGCATCCGCAACGACGGACCCCTCGCTGCATCCGATATCGAAAGCGGGAAGCGACGCGCAGGCTGGTGGGAGTGGGGCGACAGCAAGATGGCGCTGGAGTGGCTTTTCTGGTCCGGCCACATCACCACTGCGACACGACGTGCGAGTTTCGAGCGAGTGTATGATCTCACCGAGCGCGTGTTGCCACAGACGATCCTCGCTCTCCCCACCCCGGAACCTGCGGCAGCCAGACGCCAACTCATTGAGCACAGCGCCCGCGCCCTTGGCGTAGCAACGGCAAAAGATCTGCGTGACTATTTCCGGCTTTCTCCAACAGAGGCTCATCCAGCTATTGCGCAGCTCGTGGAGGAGGGCGTCCTTCAGCCCGTGAAGATTGATGGGTGGAACCAGTCAACGTGGTTGCACCGGGAGGCGAGGCGCCCACGACGAATACGCCATGCCGCTTTGCTAGCGCCATTCGATCCATTGATCTGGGAACGCGACCGCGCCGAGCGCCTCTTTGGCATACGCTATCGGATCGAAATATACGTCCCTGCTCCGCTGCGCACCTATGGATATTATGTTCTACCGTTCCTGCTTGATGAGCAGATCGTCGCACGGGTCGACCTGAAGGCAGACCGGAAAGCGAAAGCGCTACTCGTTCAACAAAAGACGTTCGAGAGCGACGCGCCTGCTCATGCCGGCGAAGAGCTGGACGAGGCCCTCCGGTCAATGGCGCGGTGGCTGGGATTGGACCGTGTGATATTCGGCGATGCGGTGAGGGGCGTGTGACCGCCTGCACGACCCTTTGTGGCACAAATTGCAGGGCTGCAATTTGTGCTGTTACGGCCGGCCTCGCCGATTGAAAAAGGCTTCGCACCAGCCCTTCCAGGACTTTTCGAGTTTCGTACCGGACAGGGTGTTCAAGCGAGCGCCCATATGGTCGCGATAGGCCTCGGCGATCATGTCGACGTCCCAGCCACCGCCATAGCGAACTCCAATCTCACGAGCCGCCTCCTCGGTAGCCCCGAAATGCAGCCGGCCCCGGGGGAACCTTGCCCACAATTCTACTCCGCCCGACGACGCCGCGTCCGAGCTTACCAGCGCAGCAGTTACCTTCTTCAGGACATTCGCCACGTCCACGCCGTCGACGGTCGGGCTGTGGGGAAGGGGACTATCGCTTGCCACGACCTTCTCGACGGTATCGTCGCGCCTAGCTTTCCGTCCCTTCGAATGACGCTCGAGTTCGTCGACCGTTGCAATCTGCGCCGGCGCATCTTTCGAGACGAACCGGAACTCGATCTCGATCACGGCACGGCCTCGCCGGATCTCTTGCCATTCGACTGTGAAGTGGGCGAGCTGGTCGATCTCTGCCTTGGCGACCGTCAGAACCTTGCGGCGTAGCTGAGCGAAGTCGGCATACTTGTCGGGATCGATCCCCAGCGCCGCGCGCAAACCCACCATATCGACTTTCCACACAGGTTGCCGTCTGTGGAGGCGAAGAGCGCCCTCTTCGTACAGCTTCAGGGCATAGGCTGACCTGAACCCTAGCACGGCCTGGCGGTTCATCACCGCATAGGTTTCGGACTCCTGGATAAGCCGGCGAGCGTCAGGCGTGAACTGCCACTCGATCCAGCCCGTTTCCTTGTCGTTGTCCTCGACCTCTTCCCAAGACGCCTGAATAAGGTTGAAACGCTTCGTGGCGCGCTTGCCGCGCCAAGATTTGTCATCCTCTGCGAAGAGCGTTCTGTGCAACTCTTCAAGCATATCGACAATTCGTTCGTTGCCCTTGTGGCCGCGACGGATGTCCGACTTTCGCATACGGTGCGTCGTGTCTTGCCAGGCATCGCCGCCCGCAGTCAGGATCATGAGGGCGAGGAGGCGGGAGGCGGTCAGACTGAGCGATTGCCCTTTGACGAAGCGGACCTCGACAAGGCGACCGGGTTTGGCGAACTGGTCGCCACCCTTGCGAGCGAGCGCTGCAGCCACGCGCATCGAGCGGGCGGCCGAAGTCTCTTCGCCGCCTTCCTCGTCTACGCTTTCCGCTGGCACTCCCATGCGATTCACCTCACACTGTTTCGGAAACTGCCTATCCTGACCTCGTTCGTCAAGTCAGGTCAGGTTAGACTCTTCTTAGAGCCCCCAAAAGGTCAGGATAGATTCGCCGTGAGAATCGGACATTCCGCCTGTGATTCCGCCGAGTCGCAATTGTCAGCGGTATCGCGCGAAACAGGGACCAAAAAGCGGCTCGAAACACATGGTTCGGTCACGATACCACGCCTCCCCCAAGAAGACAGGATGATCCCCAAGAGGTCAGGTTAGAGCCCCCGCCAGGACAGGTTACATCCCCCGCGAAGTCAGGCAAAAGCCCCCAAGAGGTCAGGTTAGACCCTGATTCAGTCTGTGGTTTCAAACACATAGCGGCCCTGAATCATAGAATCATTAGAATCTTAGAATCACCCCGACGCTGCGCGCCGGGCGTTTTTATAGATGGAGTCTTTCAGAAGAAGTGATTCGGTGGTGCCCGGTGACCAGCGGTGGCAGCTATCGCTCACCAAGATCCGCATCATCAGTCGGGCGTAGCTCGTCCCCAAGATCAACCGCCAACCATCGAGTGAAGACGGCCTGTTGCTTCCCCTGCCTATCCCTCCAACTGGGGGGATAGGAGCCCAGGTCGTGCTCCCGTACCGTGCAGCCCACGGCAGCTCAGCAGTCATATGGCGTGCGAAATCCGATCGTTTGCTCGTTCATGTTTGCTCAGCGCCAAGCTGGAGGCACCATGATCAACTTCGCAAAGTTCGAGATTATAGGGCGGATCGGGGAGATCGACGCCAAACCCAAGGTCACCAATGTCTCGGTCTGCGCGAATTATCGCCGCCGTGGTGAAGGCGATGAGTGGATCGAGGACAGCTACTGGAACCGCGTCGTGATCTTCAGCGAGGGCCAGAGAAAGTATATCGAAGAACGTGTCCATGTCGGCGATCTCGTCCGGGTAGCGGGCCGGCTACGCGACAGTTCCTACGAGCGTGATGGAACGACCCATTACACGACCGACCGGATCGTCGAGGAATTCGGTGTCCTCGCACCAAAATCAGCATAGCGCCGCGAAGAGGGGAGGGGGCAGGCCGGGTTTGCGCTTCCGGTTCGAGAAGGAGTTTCCCTATGCCTGCCTCTTTAGACGCAGCGACTCGCGCAAAGCAGATCGTCGAACGCCTGGGCGGCCGATGGACAGGCTCACACGGCGAGTGCCGATGCCCTGCGCATGATGATCGATCGCCAAGCCTGTCCGTTCGCTTGGGAACGAAGGCCATCCTGTTCAAATGCTTTGCCGGCTGCACCTCGATCGACATCCTGAAGGCGCTCGATCGGCAGGGCCTCCATGACCGCGCCCCCATTCACGTTGAACCGCGCCTGCCTGCTCGTGATCTGAGCGGTCTCGCCAAAACCTTATGGCATCGTAGCGTGGCTATCGATGGTACGCTTGCTGAAAGCTATCTCAGCGCCCGAGGCGTTTTCACGCCAACGCCTGAGCTACGGTTCAATCCCACGACGATCATCGGGAAGGGCAAGGAGCGCCGAAGTCTGCCGGCGATGATTGCCGCCGTGAAAAACGAACTCGGACTGGTCGCGGTCCATCGCACGTTCCTGGATCCTTCCGACATCCTGCATCGCCCGTTTCGCAAGCCGAAGCTTGCGCTCGGGCTGCTGGGATCGGGCAGTGTGCAATTCGGCGTACCGCAAGACACGCTTGGATTGGCCGAAGGGATCGAAGATGCCCTTTCAGCGCGCGACTGGTTTGACCTGCCAGTCTGGGCGGTGCTCGGCGCCGAGCGCTACGCCCATGTCGGCATACCCTCGAGCGTCAGGCGGGTCATAGTATTCGGGCAGCGCAATGAGGCGGCACGGACATGCTTTGAGCGCGCCTACGAACATCTCTCTGCCAACGACCGCCAGGTCGAACACTGGCTTCCAAAAGATCATGACGACTGGAATGACGCCCTGCGCGACAGGCTTGCCCGCAATTCGGTTCCCAGGTCCGGTCTGCTGACCCAGCCATTGTAGAGAGGAGAGGGGGCCTTCGGCGAGACGGCCCGGTGCTGATCATCGGGCGACATCAAGGAGCCCCATTATGCCCGCTACCGCCTCCGCCGTTGCTGAACTCGACTTCTCCGACCCCGCCATCATTGCCGCGCGCGAAATCGCCGCAAAGATCGGGAGCAATATTCCCATCGATCGACCCACGCTGATCGGCGCCATGACCCGCGCCTATGGCTCGGCACCCGCGAGCGGGGACTGGTCGATCCGTGATGCCTATGATGTGCTCGAACTGGGGCAGGTGCTCTTCCTGTCCGGCAGCACATTGCCGGACGCGGCGCCGGCTCAGCTTGCGCTTGTCGCCGCCATGGTCGCGCGCCTGCCGGTTCATAGCGTACGCAGCGAGAAGCAGATTGATCTCCAGCAATTCTCGACACCGGCATCGATCGCCCTGATCGCGACGCGGCTCGCCGGCATCGGCGAGCGCGACATCGTACTCGAACCCTCGGCAGGGACTGGCCTGCTCGCCATCTTCGCCCGACGTGCCCAGGCCCGGCTGATCCTCAACGAGATTGATCCCTGGCGCCGGGCCATGCTCGCGGCTGCTTACCCCGATGCACGCATCTTCGGCCATGACGGTGAGCTCATCGACGATCTGCTGCCGGACGATCTCGTGCCGGATGTCATCCTCATCAATCCGCCGTTCTCGCGCAGTGAGGGCCGTGGCCGTGATCGGGTCGCGGGCCTGCGCCACCTGCGATCTGCCCTCACGCGCCTGCGCCCGGGTGGTCGCTGTGTCGCAATCCTTCCCACCCGCGTTGATCCGCAATCGAGTGAATGGAAGATCGCGACCGCCGGCTCGACGCTCGTTCGCCAGATCGAATTACCGGCGTCTGCCTATGCGCGGCACGGTACGACACAGGCTGTGCAGCTCCTCCTCCTGCACAAGGGCGGTGAAGGCGTTCCGGCCAGCGCGATCAGCTGCGCCACCCTGGACGAGGCCCTCGATGCGTGTTCCCTTCACCCAATGCCGACTGCGGCAAGGCCGTCCATACGCCCGGGCCGGGTGATATCGCGGCCTTCAGCTCTGCTTGCCGGAGCGCGCCGTGGTGCCATCAAGCCCTTGGCGCCGAGGCGCGTCGACGTGGCTGCCCCGGTGGAACCCATCGCATTCGAGGTGCTCGACGCTCCCGCGCCGGTCGGCGAACCCTCCGGGCTCTACCTTCCCTATCGACCGAGCCGGATCGCCCTGGCAGCAGCGCGGCCTCACCCGACGGCGCTCGTGGAATCGATCGCTATGGGTTCGATCGCCGCGCCGAAGACAAGCTATGCGCCGATCTTGCCACCGAAATTGCTCGCCGAAAACATACTCTCGGATGCGCAGGTCGAGACCGTCGTCTATGCAGGCGCTGCGTTCGAGCGAGATCTTCCGGGCCGATTCCTGACCATGGACGAAGGTCTCACATTGACGCCGGACGAGGCGGGAAGCGGGGTTCGCACCGGCTTCTTCCTGGGCGATGGCACTGGGGCGGGCAAAGGCCGTCAGGTCGCAGCGATCCTGCTCGACCAGTGGCTGCGCGGCCGCCGCAAACATGTCTGGATCTCCAAGACCGAGACGCTGCTCGAAGATGCCCGTCGTGATTGGGTTGCCGTCGGCGGGCTTGCGCTCGATCTCCAACATCTCAACCAGTGGAAGCTCGGAACGGCGATCGGGGCCAGTGAGGGCGTGCTCTTCCTCACCTATGCTACGTTGCGGTCGAGCCGTGGCGACAAGGGCACGCGCCTCAAACAGATCACCGATTGGCTGGGTGCCGGCTATGACGGCATGATCGTCTTCGACGAAGCCCATGAAATGGCCGGTGTGGCTGGCGGGGAAGGGCGGTTCGGCACCTCCAAGGGATCCGAGCAGGGCATCGCCGGCGTCCGGCTGCAAAATCTCCTGCCCCGCGCCCGCGTCCTCTACGTGTCCGCAACGGGGGCCTCGGACGTCAACAATCTGGCCTATGCCACCCGGCTTGGCCTTTGGGGTCCGGGAACGGCATTTTCCGACCGCCGCGATTTCGTCGAGAGCCTGCGTCAGGGCGGTATCGCGGCAATGGAACTGATCGCCCGCGATCTGAAGGCACAAGGCCTTTATGCGGCACGCGCGCTCAGTTTCGCTGGCGTCGAATATGACATCCTCGAACATCAGCTGACCGCCGATCAGATCGCTATCTACGATGCCTATGCGGACGCCTGGAGCATCTTATGCGCAGCTGCGCATAAGACGGCTTATCGCGAGGAAGCGATAATGCGCAGGAACGCGGCGTAGTCGCGGAATTTCCGTTATCTGGCGCAAATTTGCTGCGCATTATTTTGGTTGCGAACCTCGGCGGTCTCTGGACCAACCGAGGAGACAATCATGTTGAAGTTGCACGATGAGCTGATCGCCAAGCTCACGAATTTCCTGACGGAGCGAAATTACAATCCCGTGGTGGTTGCGAACCATCGCCTCTATGCTCGTGCGTTTCTCGATTACCTGGCCGAATGCGATATCCGGGTGGAATCCGTGACGCCCGGGCAGGTCGATCAGTATTTCCACTATGCGATCGAGGATTTTCAGGCCCGGTATGGCCGGGATCCCAGCCCACGCTGGCACAAGCTGCCGCGCACGGCGATTTCCAAGCTGCTTCGGCTTGCCCAGGGCAAATGGCCTCCCGAACCGGAACTGACCGGACCCGACGCGGCGTTCCGCCATGCGATCTGCTGCGAATACGAGGCATGGCTGCGCGACGAACGCGGTCTGGCGAGTGCGAGCATTGCGGCGGCGATGTGGGAGGCACGAAACTTCCTGCGCTGGCAGTTCGATCGCGGCGGCGGAGCTGGTCTCGCAACACTGAATGTCAGGGATGTCGATCTCTACATGGACATGCGCGGGCCTGGCCTGCGGCGCAAGTCACTGGCGGATGTTGCGGAGCGGCTCCGCTCGGTGGTCCGCTATCTGCACCGGACGGGTCGTATCCCGACCGATCTCACCCCGCACATCATCGGTCCCATGCTCTACGCCTATGAAGATGTGCCCTCGACGCTGGACACGGAGCAAATCGCGGCGGTGCTGGCAGCTGCGAAGACGGACCTGTCGCCGCGAGGGCTGCGCGATCATGCGATACTTCAGCTGCTTGCGACATATGGCCTGCGCGAAGGCGAAATCTGTCGCCTGCGCCTTGAGGACGTGAACTGGCGCGAAGAATCCCTGCATATCCGCCACACCAAGACCAATGCGCATTCCGCCATGCCGCTCCTGGCGCCGGTTGGCGAGGCGCTGTTCGATTACCTTCGCCATGGGCGGCCCCGGACCGAAGCGCGGGAGGTCTTCGTCCGGTCCTGCGCGCCCTATATCGCGATGACGAACCTGTATGGCATGGTCAGGGGACGGTTGTCGGCCGCAGGCGTCGAACCGCCCGGGAAGCGGGGACCGCATGTGTTCCGTCACGCCCGTGCGGTTGAAATGCTGCGGGCGTCGGTCCCGCAAAAGATTATCGGCGACGTGCTCGGGCATCGATCCACCGAATCCACCAATACTTATCTCAAACTGGCAACAGATGATCTCCGAGCCGTGGCACTCGATGTGCCTGGAATGGAGGTGCTGTCATGAGCGCCTGGCACGATCCCGATCGCACCGTCGTCGACGCCTTCCTGGTAAAATCGCAGTTCCGGCCGGGAAGCGTACCGACCTATCGCTGGTTCCTTCGCACCTTCGAAGATGTTGCCCGCCGGCATCCGGCGGTGGACCGGCAGATGCTCGAGGCCTGGCTGAAGGAAATGGCAAGACGCTGGCGAATGTCGACATTGCTGAACCAGGTCTGCATCGTCGATCGCTTCCTTGACCACCTCGCCGAAATCGGACTGATCGCCGACAATCCCATTGTCGCGCTTCGCCGTCGGTACAACGTCAAACACAGCAAGCCGATCTGGCGCGCGCTGGCGTCGTCCAATCCCGATGAGGAAGTCGCCGCGTTGCGACAGCCTGCACCCTTCGGCAGCGTGCTGGGCGACTTCATGCGCGATCATGTCGCGCTGATGCACAGCCGGGGCTATCAGTATGAAACGCAGGGCCACTGGATATTGCGGTTCGACCGGTTCCTTCAGGCGAACCCCGAACTTGCCGGGTCATCGCTTGAAACCATGCTGGCGTGCTGGAAGGCGGCCAAACCAACTCGCAATCACGCGGCTGAATGCCAGAAGCTCGGGCGCCTCCTGACCAAGGCGCGGCATCGCCTCGATCCCGGCATCCCGCCGAAACGCTTTGACGCCCGGCCCGAACGGGAAGTGGCGCGAGAACATCGGCGGCCGCATATCTTCAGCCCGTCCGATGTCCGGAACATGCTCAATGTTGCCCGTTCCTACCCGTCGCCAAATGCACCGCTGCGACCGATGGTCCTCTACACCATGGTGCTTCTGGCCTATTGTGCCGGTCTGCGCCGCAGCGAACTCGCCAGACTCGATCTGGGCGACGTGGACTTCCAGTCGGGCACGATCACGATCCGGCAAACGAAGTTCTACAAGACCCGGCTCCTGCCATTGACAGGCAGCGTCCTCGCCGAACTGCGCGCCTATATCGATGCAAGGCAGCGCGCAGGTGCGCCGCAAAATCCGGAATCAGGTCTGTTCTGGCACGGGCACTTCAATGATCGCTACACGCCGCGGTCTGTCTCGACGATGATCACCGATGTCATGCGCCGCGCCGGGTTCAAGGCCCCGACCGGGCGAACGGGGCCGCGCGTTCACGATCTGCGCCATTCGATGGTCGTCAACCGGATACTCCAATGGTACCGGGCCGGCGTCAATCCGCAGGACAAGCTGCACTTCCTCTCCACCTACATGGGCCACCGGGATATCAACTCCACGCTGGTCTACATCACCGTCACGCAGGATCTGCTGCAGGAAGCAAGCGAACGCTTCCGTGCCGTCGGCGCCCGATGCCTCACCATGGAGGCGCGGCCATGACGAGAAGCAACCCGTTCCCCTCTCTGTTGCGGGCGTTCTTCCAGGAATGGCTGGTCGAGCAACGCAGTGCTTCGGTCCATACGATCCGGTCCTATCGTGACACCTGGCGGCTGTTGCTGCGCTTTATCGCCGAGCGAAAAGGCGGCGGGGTCGCGCGAGTCGCACTGGCCGATATCTCTGCCGACGAGGTGCGCGCGTTCCTCCACCATACCGAACATGGGCGCGGGTCCACGATCGGCACGCGTAACTGCCGGCTCGCCGCGATCCGCAGCTTCTTCAGCTTCGTGGCGGACAGGAATCCGGAATATGTCGCGCAATGCGCAGAGGTTCTGACCGTACCGCTCAAGCGGGAACCGACATCCGCGCCGTGCTATCTCGAGCCGGCGGAAGTCGAGGCGATTCTCGCCCAACCCGATCGGAGCACTGTCGCGGGAATGCGCGACCATGCGTTGCTCTCGTTCCTGTACAACAGCGGCGCGCGGATCCAGGAAGCGCTTGATCTGTGCCCCGACGCGATCCGGTTCGATGCACCCCACTGCGCTCGCCTCAATGGCAAGGGGCGCAAGGAACGGATCTGTCCGCTCTGGCCGGAAACCGTGACGTTGATCGAAAAGTTACTGGAACGCCAACCGCGTGCGCCAGACGAGCGCATCTTCGTCAACCGATATGGCAAGCCGCTGGGCGCGTCGGGCGTGCGGTTCAAACTCGCCGCCTATGTTGACGAGGCAGCCAAGGCTGTGCCGTCGCTCCGGTCCAAGCATGTGACGCCGCACAGCTTCCGGCACGCAACCGCCGTCCACCTTGTAGCAGCCGGAGTGGACATTACCGTTATCCGCAGTTGGCTGGGGCATGTCAGCCTCGACACGACCAACCACTACGCACAGGCCAATCTCGAGACCAAGCGAAAGGCGCTGGAACAGGTGGGTGCGCCGGCGGCGAGCAACGTACCCCCTTCGTGGAAACGGGATGCCAGCCTGATGGAGTGGCTCGACACCCTGTGAAATAATGCGCAGGAAATGCCGCAATGTTCCGCAGTCTGGCGGGGCCTACGCCGCGTTCCTGCGCATTATCGCTTCCTCGCGATAAGGTATCATTCACCGCAACCTGCAGGCCGCGCTCGACGCGACCCGTATCACCGACAGTTTCAGCAAATCGACCTATAATGGCGGTGCCAAGGCTGCGGCGATCTCGATCTTCGAATCGACCAAACAGCGGTTCTTTGCCCAGCTTCTGATTTCGCTGAAACTGCCATCGCTGATCCCTGCCATTCATGCCGATCTTGCTCGCGGTGATTGCGTGGTGATCCAGCTCGTCTCGACGGCCGAGGCGATGCTCGATCGAACGCTGGCCGCCCTTGATGCCGAGGCGAGGGCCAATCTCGATATCGAACTGTCCCCGCGTGAGTTCCTCATGGACTATCTGAGCGCGGCGTTCCCGACGCGGCAAATGCGAACCTACACCGACGATTCCGGCAATGTCCGGTCCGAGCCGATGATCGACGAGGACGGGCGTCCTGTTCACAGCCAGGAGGCCATGCGGATGCGCGACCAGCTGTTGGAAGAACTGTGCGCTCTCCCGGTCGTAGGCTCCGCGCTGGACCATATCATCGGTCATTTCGGCGTCGATCAGGTTGCCGAGGTCACCGGACGATCGCGCCGGATCGTGGCAGATGGGCGTGGTGGGCAGCGTCTCGAAAGCCGGTCCCCGCGCAGCAATCTTGCCGAAACCGATGCTTTCATGCGCGGCGCCAAGCGCATCCTCATCTTCTCGGATGCCGGCGGCACCGGCCGCAGCTATCACGCCAGTCTCGCGGCCGAAAATCAAAGCCGCCGCATTCACTATCTGCTTGAGCCAGGCTGGCGAGCCGACGCTGCGATCCAGGGTCTGGGGCGTACCCACCGCACCCATCAGGCATCTGCACCGCTTTTTCGTCCAGTTTCGACCGATTGCCGGGGTGAACGCCGCTTCATCTCGACGATCGCGCGCCGTCTCGACAGCCTGGGCGCACTCACCCGCGGCCAGCGCCAGACCGGCGGGCAGGGCCTGTTCAATCCCCGCGACAATCTGGAATCGGATTTCGCCAAGGACTCACTCGTCACCTGGTTCCGGCTGCTCTTCGCCGGCAAGCTCGCCTCGACCAGCTTTGCAGATTTTCAGGCGCTGACGGGCCTTAATCTGGAAGGTGAGGGCGGTGGCATGGTCGAGGATCTGCCGCCTATACAGCGCTGGCTGAACCGTATCCTAGCGTTGAGGATCAGCCTGCAGAACGCGATTTTCGACGAATATCTCGGCTTGATCGAGGCACGGATCGAGGCGGCGCGGGAAGCCGGTACGCTCGATGTCGGCGTCGAGACGATCGATGCCGAGCGGATCACCATTCTCGACCGGACCTGTATCCGCGAAGACCCGGTGAGCGGCGCTGTCACGGAAATGCTGCGGCTCGAGACCGAGCAACGCTATCGTCCGGTCACCCGCGATCGTGTCGAATGGCTGCTCCAGGATGGCGAGAGCCGGTGCGTGGTGAACCGTCGCTCGGGCAAGGCCGCCATCTGCAGCGCCACCCATTCACTCACCGACGAGGACGGCCAGCTGGTAAAGCGCTGGGAGTTGGTCCGGCCGGCACGGACCGAGCGTCTCCGTCAGGACCTGTTTCTCGAAACGCTGTGGGAGGATGCGGACGCCGAGGAATTCGCGAAGCTCTGGGATCAGGAGGTCGAGGATCTGAGACACCGCACGCGAACCGAGACGATCTACCTCGTCACTGGCCTCCTCCTTCCCGTCTGGGGCAAGCTTCCCGACGATCATGTCCAGGTCTGGCGCCTGAAGACTGAAGACGGGCAGTCACTGCTTGGTCGTCTCATCCCGGCACCGATGGTGTCCAAGGTCAGCAGCGCATTCGGCGTGGCGGGCGGGATCGAGCTCGCACCGACCGATATCGTCCGGCACGTACTCGATAGCGGCGGTGTGGAGCCGGTCGGTGCATATCATCTCAAGCGCAGTCTCGTGGCGGGCGAGCAGCGCCTTGAGCTGATCGACTGGCCTCCAAGCCGGCTGGCCGAACTCAAGGCGCTGGGCTGCTTCTCCGAGATCATCTCCTATCGCACCCGACTGTTCCTGCCGCCCACCCGCGCTGCCGATATCCTGGCGCGCATCGCTGCCTGATCCGCTCGGCGACGATCACGCGTGCCGCGCCGCAACAACCGGCGAGGGATGACCGGGATCGTCGCCGCATTGGCCCCATCGCGCAGTGTCCGGCGCGCGTCCGCGCGTCTTCGACCGGCCCGATCACCCTCATGTGAGAGGGGAGGGGGCTTCGCCTTGGTGGGCCTGATGAGCAGGTCCCGAGCGCGGCACGCTGGCGCTCGTCTCTCCTACGGAGAAATCCGATGATCCAATCCGTCAAAGTGAAGAACCTGTCCCTGTCCAAGGACAATGTTCGCAAGAGCAATCGCGACCTCGATATCGAATCCTTCGCTGCCACCATCGCGGCGCATGGGCTGCTGCAGAATCTCGTGGTCACCCCCCTAAAGAAGAACGGCCATTTCACGGTCAAGGCCGGTGGGCGTCGCCTGCGCGCGCTCCAGCATCTGATCGCGACGGGCGTCCTGCCCACTGATCATGAAGTGCCGGCCTTGGTCCTGGCTGACGATGCCGACAGCACCGAGGCGAGCCTCGCGGAGAATTTCGGTCGCTTGCCGATGAACCCGGCGGACGAAGCGACCGCCTTCAATCACTTCATCGACAAGGGCGCGTCGGCCGAAGACGTCGCTAAGCGGTTCGGCGTGACCACCCGATTTGTCGAGCAGCGCGTTCGCCTCGCGGAACTGGCACCCTGCATCTTCCAGGCGCTCGCTGCCGGTGAAATCAGTCTGGGCGTCGCACAGGCCTATGCGGTCACCGGCGACACCGACCGCCAGGCGCGGGTCTTCGAACAGATGAAGTCGGCCTATTACGGCAATCAACCCGACAATATCCGGCGTGCGATCCTGAACGGCACCGTCAAGGCGAACGACGTCAAGGCGCGCTTTGTTGGCCGGGATGCCTATCTCGCCGCCGGCGGCCGCATCGAGGGCGACCTGTTCGCCTCTGAGGGCGACGAGAACTGGATCGATGTCGAGCTCCTGGAGGATCTGGCGGCACAGAAGCTCGAAGCCGCTGCCGCTGAACTGGCCGAGTCCCAGGGTCTCGCATTCGTCACGCCAGTAGCGGCGACGCATGTGCCCTACGATACCGAACGGCAACTGCATGAATATCATGCTACTGCCCGCCCGCTGACGGAGGCCGAACAGGTCCGGGTCGAGGCCCTTGAGATGGAAAATGACACGCTGGTCGATCAGCTCGAATCTGAGCTGGTCGACGGCACCGAGGAGGCTGAGGCGGCAACTGCCCGGCTCGAAGAAATCGAGCGTGAACTCGATGATCTCGACGCCGCCCGCAAGGTCGTCGATCCCGAGGTCCGCGCCCAGCTCGGCACCTTCGTCTATATCGGCGGCGACGGGGCTGTCCGCGTCCATACCCGGATGTTCAGCGAGAAGCCGGTGGTCGATCCGAACGCACCTGTGGTGGTCAGCCCGATTGGCGGGGCCGATGATGTGGTCGAGCAGGGGGTCAAGCTCAGCGCGACCTTGATCGACGAGCTCGCCACCCAGCGGCGTCAAATCCTTGTCGCCCATCTTGCAAGCGATCCGGCGCTCGCGCTCGACCTCACCATCTTCCTCATGGCGCAGGATGCCGTCTTCGCGAACAATTATGTCCGCAGCCACTCGACGCTGAAAGCCTCACCCTCGCAATTCCCGATCTTCGCGTTTCGCGACGAGGGCTCGCTCGCGTCGCAGACGATCGCCGATCAACGGCAAGCGCTTGTTACCAGCTGGGCGGGGCACGACACGATGTCGGCGCGCTTCGATGCCTTCCGCGCGCTTGACGACGAGGCCCGGGGCGGATGGGTCGCCTTCGTCATCGCTCAGACGTTCGAGCCGACGCTGAATGCCGGTGATGGCGGTCGGCTCAACGGGTTCCACGATCACCTCGGCCGGATCCTCGACATCCGAGTCGAGCAGTGGTGGCGTCCGACGGCCGCAAACTTCTTCGGCCGGGTGAAGAAGGATGTCATGCTGGACGCGCTGGAGGACATCGGCGGCCCGATCCTGCGTGGTCGTTACAAGGACGCCAAGAAAGGCGACCTCGCCACCACCTGCGCGGCGCTCTGCAATGGTCAGGGCATCGTAGAGGCTGAGATCCGGGAGAAGGCAACCGCCTGGCTGCCCGACGCCATGCGGTTCGATGCGATCGAAAAGCCGGAACGCTATCCCGCCCGCTCGGCCTTCCTTGAGGCTGAGGAGGACGAGGATGTCGAGGCGGTCGATGATGCGCTGGACGGCGAGGACGTCGAGCCGGTGGGCGATATCACGGACGACGATGGCCTGAGCGAAGCGGCCTGACGCTCAACCGACAGTTCGAGGCGACTTGGGGCGGTGCTCTTCGGAGTGCCGCCCTTTTTTTCATGATCCGTCAGCCGTCGGGTCCGCCTCTTTTCAAATCGGAGATTGATCGTGGCCAAGACCACCGACAAGCCATCGCCTGCCGAAATCATCACCAGCACCATCATCGACCGACTCGAAGCTGGCGTCCGACCGTGGGTGAAACCCTGGCGCCCCGGGCTCGGGGGTCGACCGCTGCGTGTGACCGGCGAACCCTATCGTGGCATCAACTGCTTCTGGCTGTGGCTGGTGGCGGAGAGCGCCGGATATAGCGCGCGTACGTGGATGACCTACAAACAGGCTCAGGCGCTCGGTGGCCAGGTCCGTCAGGGCGAAAAATCCCAGTTTGCGATCTTCTACAAGACCTACACCAAAGAGGTCGCCTCGCCAGTGACAGGGGCCGTGACCGACGAGGTCCGGGCGATGCTGCGCAGCTATGCGGTCTTCAATGTCGATCAGATCGAGGGGCTGCCCGCCGACTTTTATCCAAGCCGTATCGCACTCGTCGCGCCAGGTGACGTACTGCCCGACCGGGCAGATCAGTTCGTGCGCGCGCTTCCTGCATCGGTGCAGGTTCGCGGCGACCGCGCCTTTTATGACCGCGTCGCCGACAGCATCACCATGCCGCCGATCGAGCTGTTCACGACGCAAGCCTATTGGGCGTCGACGCTTGCGCACGAAGCTGGGCACTGGACGGGCCATCCCGACCGCCTCAATCGCGAATTCGGCAAGAAGTTCGGCGATGACGCTTATGCGTTCGAGGAACTGTGCGCTGAGATGACCGCTGCGCTCCTCGGGGCTGATCTCGGCCTTCCGACCGCGCATCTCGATGACCATGCCAGCTACATCGCCTCATGGCTGCGGGTGCTCAAGCGCGATAGCCGGGCGGTCATGACCGCTGCCGCCAAGGCGGAAGCGGCGGCGGGCTATCTGCTGCGCGCTACCGGCCTTGCCGATGCCGATGATTGTGGCGAGACCGTTCGTGAAGCGGCGTGATCGTGGACGGCCTCCCCGACCTCGCCGCCTACCGCCGCTTCGTCGTGGCCTTCAGCGGCGGCAAGGACAGCCTCGCCAGCCTCCTCGTCCTGTTGACGCACGGCTTTCCTCCCGAACGGATCGAATTGCATCACCATGATGTGGACGGCCAGGGGCCGAGCTTCATGGATTGGCCCTGCACACCGGCTTATGTCGAGGCGCTCGCCCACCATCTGGGCATCGTCCTATATCGGTCCTACCGGGTCGGCGGGTTCGTGCGAGAACTCGACCGAGAAAACGCGGCGACCGCACCGATCATATTCGACACCCCCGAGGGTTCGCGCGTTGCGGGCGGGTCCGGGCCATTGGGCACTCGGGGCCTGTTCCCGCAGGTCTCGGCCGATCTTCGGGTGCGCTGGTGCAGCCCGGCGCTCAAGATCGATGTGCTTGCGGCGGCCATCCGCAATCAAGGCCGCTTTTTCGAGGGCAAGACCCTCGTTCTCACCGGGGAACGTGCGGAGGAAAGCCCCGGTCGAGCCCGCTATGCGGCGCTCGAACCCTATCGGACCATGAGCAGCCGGCGCCATGTCGATCATTGGCGGCCAGTGCTGCGTTGGACCGAGCAGCAGGTGTGGGACATCATCGCGTCGGCGCGGATCAGGCCGCATCCGGCATATCGGCTAGGCTGGGGCCGCCTCTCATGTCGATGCTGCATTTTCGGGACGGCCGATCAATGGGCGACCATGCGCTTGATCTTCCCAGAAGCGTTCGAGGTCATCGCCCGCCGCGAAGCGGCGAGCGGCAGGACGATCCATCGCTCGCTGAGCGTGACCGAATTGGCCGACCGAGGGTGCCCGTATCCGGCGGCTCTGACCCATGAGGATGATCGGTCGCAGGCGGATGATCCCGTCTGGCGGCTGCCGATCACGCTCGACCCTTGGTCGTTGCCGGCAGGCGCGTTCGGCGAACTCGCTGGTCCGACCTGATCCCGGCTGGAGCGAGAGGAGAGGGGGCCTCCGGCAGGGTGCGCATCATGGCGCCAAGCTGGAGGCTGACCGATGTTCTACGATACGTTCTATCGCCACAATCAGGCGCTCACTCCCGACCCGGACGCAACCATCGGCGCCGCGCTTCATGGGTTGCTTAGCGCGATCGACGATTGTCGGCGCGCCGGTAAGTCCATCGAACAGGACGCAGCGATCCTGCTCCTCATCCGTGCGCTGGCCGGCAGCGCTGCGCGCGCCGCACCGGATGTCGCCGCTGTTGTCGCACGATGCGCGGCCGATCGCGCAGCGATCCTCGCCCATCCGGCTCTGCTTGCCATTGCCGGCCATCATGTCGGTGGGGACCGGATCGCCAAGCGGACCTTTCATGCGCAGGCACGGCAGGCGCTTGCGCGCGTCACCGAGGCGCTCGGTCTCGCGCCAGAGGAGTTCAAAATCGTCGTCACGGCCGGTGGCGATCATGACGATGGCATGACCGAGTTGCGCCATGCCGACTTCACCGTCCGCGTCGTGCCGCGCGGCTTTCTGCCCGATAGTGAGGTGACCTGGTTCCGGTGCGCGCACGGCGTGATTGCCGGCCATACCTCTCACGGCAAGGCGGCGCTTCTGCTTGAGCCCGGCGCCTTCGCTCGCCGCCTTTCGGCGCTGCGCCCCGCTCGCGCGCCCTTGCCGGTCGCGGCCTGACCATCGGCTTCATCCATGGACCGAGATTCGTCCGGCGCTCAAATCAAGGAGGCCATTATGGCTGACTATTACACGCATTTCTCCTGCGCGCTCGATGTCGGCAACCGCGCCAATGTCGAGCAGGCGCTCGCCTTGTATGCCGATGCGCTCCCGAATGAGGATGGCCTCACTTTCTCCGATGGCTTCAGGCTCGAACCGCCCGCCGATGAAGGCACCGAGCTTTGGATCCACGACGATGGCCGAGGCGATGTCGAGCTGGTCATCAGCTTCGTGCTGCTTTGCGCCGAGACGCTCTTCTTGGAGGGGCGGTGGGGCTTCGAATATGGGCTGGCCGCTTCACGTCCGTTGCTCGATGGCTTCGGCGGAGGCGCGTATGTGGTCGACCTGTCCGACCGATGTTCCCTCAGCTGGACGTCGACGTCGGAGTGGCTGGCCGGCGCCCTGGCAGGAGGCGACGGCGATGCCTGAGCTCATCACCACCACCGTCTATCGGCTCCAAGAGCTGTCGGCGACCGCGAAAGATGCAGCGCGCAGCTGGTATCGACAGGACGCACCCTGCGATGAATGGCATGAATTTGTGTTCGACGACTTCGCGCGCATTTGCGAGCTCATCGGCGTCGAACTGGGCAGCCATGCTGTTCGCCTCTATGGGGGTGGAACCCGGCAGGCGCCGCGCATCTGGTTCTCAGGCTTCTCGAGCCAAGGCGACGGAGCCTGTTTCGAAGGGCGCTACCGCTTTGCCCGGGCTTCGGTGAAGGCGATCCGCGCCCATGCGCCTCGCGATGGCGAACTCCACCGGATTGCGGATACGTTGGCGGCGATCCAGCGGTTGAACTTCTACCAGCTTGAGGCCGGCATCACTCATCGCGGCCGCTATTATCACGAATATAGCATGACGATCGACGTCGAGCGGTCCGGTCCTGTCGAAAGCGCGATGACCGACGGTGCCGAAGAGGTGGTGGTGGAGGCGCTGCGCGACCTCGCACGGTGGCTCTATCGCCAGCTCGAAGCCGAATATGCGTATCAGACGGCCGACGAGCAGGTCGATGCGGCGATCATCGCCAATGACTACAGCTTCACCGATGACGGTGTGCGCTTCCCATGACACGGCCCCCTGTCATCGCGGCATGGGGCGCCGGCGTCGATTCCACAGCGATGATCATCGAACTGGCGGAACGGGGAGAGCCCATCGATATGGTGCTGTTCGCTGATCCAGGGTCCGAAAAGAACCAGACCTATGTCTTCATCCCGCTGTTCCGCGCCTGGATGGAGGAACGCGGCATCCCCTCAGAGATCGTTCGGTATCAGCCGCGCCATTTCAAACACTGGCCGCCCTATGCGACCATTGCCGAAAATATGCTCACTAACGCGACGCTCCCTTCGGTCGTGTTCGGGGGCGGATCCTGCTCGCAAAAATGGAAGGTGGCCCCCCAGGAAGCATGGACGGCGGGCTGGGAGCCGGCGCGCCGTTGCTGGGACGGAGGAGGGCGGGTCACCAAGCTGATCGGCTACGACGCCTCGGCGCGCGACACGCAGCGTTACCGCCATGCGCTCGGCTGCGAGGATCCGCGCTACCACTATCGTTATCCGTTGCGCGAATGGGGATGGGATCGCGCGCGGTGCGCAGCGCGGATTGCAGCCGCAGGTCTGCCCGTTCCCCCGAAATCGAGCTGCTTCTTCTGCGGCGCGATGAAGCCGGACGAAGTCATGGAGCTGTCGAACGATGAACTGCGCGTCATCGTGTTGATGGAGGCACGCGCGCGGCCGCGCTTACGCAATGTGCAGGGTCTGTGGCGCAAGCCGGTGCTCGGTTGTCGCGGTGCTACACCCCGTCCCGGCAGCATCACCGAGTTTATCCGCGAGCGGGGGCTGCTGCCGCCGTCCGAGATCGACCGGATCGTGGACATCGCGCCAGACGAGCTTTTGGATTTCCAGGCGGCGCAAGCCGCCCTTCCTGTCGTGAAGCGGACGCCTATGGGCGACTGGCTCTACGATTTCCAGCACGCAGTTGCAGCGCTGCGCACCACAACACGCCTGCCTGATGATCCCGAGCGCGCATCGGTCAGGTCGCGTTTCAGCCAAGGAGGACCGGATGCCACGCTATAACCACCTTGTGACGATCGCCTTCAGCATCGTTTCGGACCACGTGTGCGGCGAGGATTTCACGCCAGCGATGCTCAAGGAGGCATTGTTCGCGCGGATCCGTCACCTCGACACCAGTACCGACGGGGTCGAGTGGCTCGAAGCTGTCGGCGCGCCATGCGACACCTATGAGGAAGAGCCGCCTATGGTCTCCGATCGCTGACACCAACGACGGCTGCGCGAACGATGGGCCGCGTCGGACCATGTCGATCATGTCAGCGATCGTGGCGACGGCGGGCGCAAGCATGGGCACGAGCTTGCAGCGTCCTCGACCATGATGACGCCAACTCACCCTGCGTTGGTCTCGCCCCTCCATCGTCAAGTATCGGTGCGAGGAGGTCGACGCGCCTTGCACCATAGGACACCAGGCCAATTCTGTTGGACGAGCGGCGCAGTGAGCCGATGTTGAACCTTTCGCTGCGACCTCGATGATCCGCTTATGCGGACGCTGCCTGTCATGGTGCGGGCACCAGATGACGATGCCGGTTCCATGCCGGAGCGGGGTATGACACCGCCAAGTTCAAACGGGTGACAGGGCGATCCGAAGCCACAGACCTCGCTAAGAGCGGCTGCGAGGGGGATTTGGGGCTTACCGTCTGAACCGACAGCCTCGCCGCCAGAGGATGCGGCACATGGGCGGTCGCGAGGGCCAGGCAACCCTTTCGCAGCGGGCCGTGTTGCCGCGTGCCGCGGCTGCCCGCTCCACCCCGCCACGAAAGGGTTTCCCTCGGCTACGCCTCGGTGCCTGACCCTCTCGATCGACCGCCCAGAAGGTGCGCATCCGGCGGAGAGGCCGCCGGTTCAGAACCGAAAGGCAAGCCATCATGTCCACCTCGCTAGCAGCCGCCTTGGCGGCACTGGAACTGGGCCATCTCGAACCTGCCGCCGAAGAATTGTCGGGCATGGCGCCACCGCCGACCGAGGCCCTGGAGCAAACCGTCACCGCGATCTGGAGCGACCTGTTCACGACGATGACGAACACGTCGATCGAACGCGACATCGAAGATCTCGGCTGGAGCCTGGTCAATCTCTTCCACCGCGCCGCTGCCAAGAAGCACGGGCTGGTCGACCGGCTTACCGACGACATTCGGCTCCTCCTCGCCGACCAGGACGGCTCCGAGATCAGCACCAACGACCTGGAGGAGAAGATCGACCTCGCCAAGAAGGTCGAGGAATCCGCAGGCTCCTTCGAGGTCATGCGCGACGTCGCTGCCGCTCACTATATGCGCGAGACGGGCCGGTCCTGGGTTCCATCTTCCGGCAACCGCATTTCGCTCGGCGTCACGGCCGCGATCGTCGACGGCAACGCCTTCCTACGGGCACGTCGCGAACGTCGCCTCGAAGCCAATACCGCCCGCGGTACGCCGGTAGTGTTCGCAGGTGGCCGTCTGACCTTCGCCAATGATGCCGACCTCAAGACTTTCGCTGACAATCTGCTGGCGACGCTCAACAAGGTCCGCGCTCATGTCGGCGATATGTATCTCGTCCATGGTGGCGACATGAAGGGCATCGAGCGGCTTGCAGCCTCTTGGGCCGAACAGAAGGGCATCCAGCAAGTGCGGTTCGGTCTCGATCGCAAGCTGGGGGACCGTGCCGGCTTCCGCCGCAACGAACAGATGCTCTCGCTCAACCCTCGGTTTGTCATCGCTTTCCAAGGCAATGGTGTGACCGAGCGGCTCGTGATCGAGGCGAAAGCCCGCAACATCCGTGTCGTTGACCGGCGGGGGCCGCTCGGCGCCCCTCCGGCATCCCTCAAAGCCGAGGGCCGTCAGCGATCACGCTGACGGCCAGGGGGCACCCTGACGTGGGTGCCTTCCCCATTTGCTCGCCGCATTGGGAAAAAATGCCCGCCGGCCAGAGGGGAGGTTGCGACGGCGTGAATGGGCCGCGCGGCATCGCCGGCTCGTCCTGAAACCATCCCTACTGGAGACATGAAATGGATCATGCAGCACCGCTGACGCCGGTCAATATCGATTGGGACGCCGTCATGGCACGCCACGCCGCTTATGAGGCGAAGGCTGCCTCGCTCATGCCATTGAACAAGGCTGCGCTGTTCGATGCGCTTCATGCTGTTGGTATCACCTTGGTCACGGTGGCTTTCGACGGAGGCGGCGATTCCGGTCAGATCGAAAGCGTTGATGCCGTCGCCGCCGACGCACCTGCGGATCTGCCCCAGGTGCAGATCACCCTGCTCAAGGCGCAGCAGGATGGCTCCGGAACTGAGACGGCGATCATTTCAGTCGCCGACGCTATCGAAGACCTTGCGTATCAACTCCTCACCCAAAGCCATCCAGGCTGGGAGAATAATGATGGCGCCTATGGCGAGTTCCGCTTCGACGTGTCCGCCCGGACGATCACGCTCGATCACAACGACCGCTACACGGCGGTCGAATCCTTCGAGCATGAATGGTGAGGAGGGTGTGATGGGACATTGCTATCACCACGCGCTGTCGTCGGTTCGTAAATGGGGCGGCGTGGCCGAGGATTATCTGCCGCTGCATCAGTGGTTCGATGAATCGAAATCCATCACCGCCGACTATCGGCATCGTGCGCTGCGGCACCATGCCGAAGGCATTTTCATGCTTGAGCGCTTTTTCGGCGCCACCATCACCATTTCGACTGGGCGCCAGGTGCCGGTTCGGCTGATCGGCGAGCAGCACGTCATGGAAGACCTCGGCTTCATTCCGAGCTTTGTCGACTGGGTTCGGTGCATCCAGCCCAAGCCCTGGATGGGCCGTGCGCAGCCAATCCATAACGTTGTCGACCCATTCGCCGTGGCCGATGGCAATGCCACCGAGCGCGCGACAGCGTGATGGCTTCGTATGCGGCGGGGCCGACGCGCCGCATTCGGGCTGGTGAGTGCGGCCCGGAAGGTCACCTCGTCGGCGATGAGGTGACCTCGGCTGCTCTGTCCTGATGTGCCGCAGGCGGGGCTTTGGCAGTCGACCGTTGTCCTTCGCGCTTGTCGATCCGCAAGGCCAACACCAACGCCAGGCAGCAGTGCAGGCCATCATGCCTTCTCTGGTAGTTCGGCAGCGCTCTGTCTGCCGTGTCGCTGACGCTGGGGGCCCAAGTGTGGGGAAGATGGAGAGAGCTGTACCACCCCGCGGTGAAGATTGTGGGGATGGTGGGGCTGACGGGACGGGGATAAACGACGTTCGGCATGGTTTCCGTCAGATCGTGCCGGCAGTGAGGAATAATCCCTTCTTATTCACCTGCCCCCTAAGTCGGCCGTCCAGCGTCTCCAACCCGCGAACCTTCGGGCCGAGTTGCCGTGTGCCACGGCTGCCCGCACCACCCCTCGTTTCGGGGTTTCCCTGCGCGCTGGCGCGCTTCGGTGGAGACGCTGTCCTGGCCGCCTTTTTCGGGGATCAGTCGAAGGGATCATCCCTCGGCCGACAGAAAAGGAAACCTCGACATGCAGAACATCGTCATCCTCGCCGGCAACGTCGGCGCTACCCCCGAAGCCCGCACCACGCAGGGCGGCACCAGGATCACCCATTTCAGCCTCGCGACGTCGCGGCCCAAGCGCGACAGCGACGGCAAGGTCATCAAGGATCGCGACGGCTACCGCGTCGAAGACACCGAATGGCACCGGATCACCTGCTTCAACGGCGTCGGCAAGACCGTTGAGGAATATGTCGACAAGGGCATGAAGGTGATGGTCCGCGGCCGCATCCATTACACCAGCTGGACCGATCAGGACGACATCAAGCGCTACGGCACCGAGATCATCGCCGACGAGGTGACCTTCCTCACCCGCGCCAAGCCGGCGGATCGCTCGGGCAACGACATGCCGGACGACGAAGAAATACCCTTCTGAAGCCGGATCGGCCCGGTGGCAAATGCCACCGGGCCTTTTCTATGCGAGTTCCAAACGCCGATCTCTCCGGTCCGGCAGGCAAATCGACCTCAGCCGGCTTCGAGCACCGGAGAATAGGACGGGTAGTCAATATAGCCCTCGGCGCCCCCACCATAAAAGGTGCTGCGGTCGGCGTCGCTGAGCGGCCAGCCATTACGCAGACGCGCTACCAGGTCGGGGTTCGAGATGAATGGCTGACCAAAGGCCGCGAGATCGATCAGACCATCCGCGATCAAGCTCTCTGCGCGATCTGCGGTGAGGCCGCCTGCCAGAATGAGGGCGGTGGCGGGCAGCTTGCCACGGATGATCTTCAAGAGGGCGAGGAAGCTCTTTCCGGTATCGTCGCCGGTCCCGTCGCCCATCTTGAAGCCGCCTTGATCCATGATGTGAACATAGGCGATGCCTCGCTCTCCCAAAGCCTGAGCCAGGGTCGAGTATGTCTCGTCGATCTCGAGATAGAGCGGCATGTCGAACAGCTGGCCGTAAGGCGAGAGACGGATGCCGACCCGTTCACGCCCGATCCTGGCGATCACTGCATCGACCACTTCCAGCGTAAAGCGTAGCCGGCTTTCGAGCGTTTGCGGGCCATAGGTATCCGTCCGGTCGTTCACGAGCGGGTTCATGAACTGCTCAAATAGGTAGCCGTTCGCTCCGTGGATTTCGACGCCGTCAAATCCCGCCGCAATGGCGTTCGCTGCTGCCTGCACGAAATCCTCGACGACGCGCGATATTTCGTCGGTGGCGAGCTGGCGCGGGGTGGTAGTCGGGATAAGGTCGGGCTTGCCGTCTGCATCGAAGCCGTAGGCAAGCGCGCCGGCAGCAATCTTGGAGCTCGCGCTGACCGGATCCTTCCCTTCATCCTGGATGCTCGGATGGGAAACGCGTCCGACATGCCAGATCTGGGCGAACATCGCCCCTCCATTGGCGCGGACCGATTCTGTCGTCAGCCGCCAACCGGCGATCTGCTCCGGTGTGAAGATGCCGGGGTTGAAAAGGTAGCCCTGGCCCTCGCGCGAAATCGGTGTGCCTTCGCTGACGATCAGGCCCGCACTGGCGCGCTGGGCATAATAAAGCGCGACGCGCTCACTGGCGACGTCGCCGGGGGCGCGTGCCCGTGTCAGGGGCGCCATTACGACGCGATTGGTGAGGGTGCGCGTGCCTAGACGGAACGGTTCAAATAATTTGGTCACGAGAACACTTCCAATGTTTGAGTTGGATAGGGGTGTTCTGGAGATAATAGGCTGTGCAATCGCAGATAAGTTGGCGATCACGCGCCGCATTGCGGACATATGGTCCACAATGCGTTCGCCCGACCGTTTCCCGAGCGGGTGCGGCCGGTATACTCTCTTGGGGGAATGGATGAGAGAGGCGTGGCCGACATTTCAATTATCGAAAGGGCTGTTTGGTAAGAACTTCTCTGACAGCCTGAAATCCTGTTTTTCGCGGCACCCTGTTGCTCCTACCATAGCAGCCAAGATTGTGGAGGCGTCATGCTGCGAATTCGGTCGTGTCCCACGGGGTGGTGTAGGAAGGTTTCTCTGAGAGGGTGGCCACCGTCGATCTTCTGGTAGGGTTCGGATGCGAACTCGAACCTGGAGAAGAAGACGATGACCGACGACAGAATGGCCCTTGTTGAGCTGATTGAGCAAGGGGCAGACAGCGATTTGGTGCGCGATATGCTGGCATTTGCCGCCGAGCGCATGATGGATCTGGAGATTGAGGCCAGAACGGGTGCGGCTGCGGGCAGTCGCAGCCCGGCGCGGCTCAACCACCGCAACGGCTATCGCGAACGGGGCTGGGACACTCGGGCCGGCCGGATCGAGCTGGCGATCCCCAAGCTCAGGAAGGGCAGTTACTTCCCGAGCTTCCTTGAGCCACGCCGCACGGCTGAGAAGGCGTTGGCGGCGGTGATCCAGGAAGCCTACGTCCACGGTGTCTCGACTCGCTCGGTCGACGATCTGGTCAAGGCGATGGGCGCCAGCGGCGTCTCGAAGAGCCAGGTGAGCCGTCTGGTGGCCGAGATCGACGAACGGGTGAACGCCTTCCTGCAGCGGCCGATCGAGGGCGAGTGGCCCTACCTGTGGATCGACGCCACCTACCTCAAGGTCCGCGAGGGCGGGCGGATCGTCTCGACGGCGGCGATAATCGCCGTCGGCGTCAACACCGATGGTCGGCGCGAGGTTCTGGGCGTTGCCACCGGCCCTTCAGAAGCGGAACCCTTCTGGAAAGCCTTCCTGCGCTCGCTCGCCGACCGGGGACTTCGCGGGGTAAAGCTGGTCATCGCGGACGACCACAAGGGGTTGCGCGCCGCCGCCAGCAAGGTGTTCGCCGCGAGCCAGCAACGCTGCCGGGTCCACTGGATGCGCAATGCGCTGGCACATGCCGCGCCCAAGCAGCGACCGGCAGTCATCGCCATGATCAAGACGATCTTTGCGCAGGAAACGGCTGAAGCGGCTCACCAGCAATGGGAACAGGTCGCCGATGCCCTGCGCGAGAAGTTCCCGAAGCTGGCCGACATGATGGCCGGATCGCGCGAGGACGTGCTTGCCTACATGACCTTCCCGAAGGAGCACTGGGCGCAGATCGCGTCGACCAACCCGCTGGAAAGGGTGAACAAGGAGATCAAGCGAAGGGCCGATGTCATCGGCATCTTTCCGAATGACGCCGCCGTCGTCCGCCTCGTCGGAGCACTCATGCTGGAACAGAATGATGAGTGGGCGGTGTCACGCCGTTACATGACGCTGGAAACCCTCGGCTCGGTAAGCCATAACCCCATTGTCAGCCTGCCAGCTCTGGCTGCCTGACCCGAACCTGATCCTACTGCGGATCGACGGTTCCTACACCACCCCGTGGGACACGACCGCGAATTCTGATTGATACTTGCGTCTGGCTCGACATTGCGAAGGACTATCGCCACCTCAAGACGTTAGATGTGCTCATTGACCTCATCCGCGATGGCGAGGCCGAACTTGTCGTGCCTCAGCAGACGTTGGATGAGTTCGAGCGCAACAAGGGGCGCATCGTCAAGGAAACCAGCCAAGGCATAAGCGCGGTCTTCAAGCGGGTCAGTGATGCTATTCGCCAACATGGTGGAGAGCCAGGCCGTGATGCTTTCCTCAAGCAGTTGGGCGACTTTGATTACCGGATCGGCAAACAGGGAGAGTATGCCAATTCCAACATCCATCGCATTGAGAAGCTGCTTTCCGACGGGCAAATCGTTCAGACTTCGGATGACGTGAAAATCAGAGCCGCGCAGCGAGCCATCGATAAGCTCTGCCCATTTCACAAAAACAAGAACAGTATGGCGGACGCCGTGGTAGTAGAAATCTATCGCGACATGTTGGTCGGCAGGCATGAAGGAGAACACCTCGCCCTCGTGACCCACAATAAGCACGACTTCTCGGATATGAACGTGGATGAGCGAGCGCCGCATCCCGATATCGCGGAGCTGTTTGCGGCAGAGGGTTCCACATATGCTATCGCCCTCGGGGAGGTGCTGTATGCCTATGCTCCTGAATGGATGGAAGAACTAAAGTGGGAATTTGAGTATGAGGAAAAGCCACGCAGCTTGAGCGAAATATTGGAGGCGGAGCACCTGCTTTTCCGTCAGGTCTGGTATAACCGCCATCTCAACTTGATGTATCGCGTCGAGAGTGGCGAAATCGAGGTCGTGGACGAGCTGGGCAAGACCGAGAAGGGCTTTTACCGTCAGGACCAGATCACGCGCGGCACTTTGGAGGCTGCACTCGCTGCTGGCGAGCGGGCTAGGAAAGAGGTTGGCGAAGAAAACCTCGGGCCTTGGGACGATTTCGAGTGGGGAATGCTCAACGGCAAGTTGAGCGCTTTGCGCTGGGTAACTGGCAGCGAGTGGGACTTTTTAGATACGTAAAAGCGTCTCAGACCATTTGTGCAATCGTCTTCCTTGCAGAAAGGCCGCTTGGGTACGCCCGGATGAAGCAAGCCGACGTCGCTGCAAAGACCCAGCGGGATAGAGGATGCTGAAATCGGATGCATTTGACGTCAGCACTTGCTAGGTCGGGGGTATGATCTACGAGCGTCGCGCGCTTCAGCGCCGCCTCAATGAATTGCGCGGTGTCATCGGTGACATCTTAGTTGACGGGCTGGCCCAACGACTTAACCGCGCCGGGAAGGACCGGGTCGCTGCGATGTGGGAGACAGTCGTCCTACACGCGCTGTCGAAGTGCGGGAATTTAGCGAACGAGGTCGAGCTCGCTTCGGGCCGACGGCCTGACATCAGGCTGGCGACGCCCGACCTGCGAATTACTGCAGACGTGACGGCCATCTCAGACGAGGGCCTGGACAACGACAATCCCTACCACGAGCTTGGCGAACTCGTCGGACGGGCTAAGGACAAGATGGGACTTCCGCTCGGTGGCCTCGACCTCCGAATCCGCTCCCGCCACGAGAAAACGAAGCGTGGAACCAGGACCGTGCTCCTTCTGCCGCCGCGGGGGAAGCTGCAGAGCTTCGTGCACGGAACCGTCGTGCCGCAGCTGCGTAAGCAGATTGAGGCCGGCGAGAAGGTGCTTCGGGTCGAGATAGATGACGAGGACATCGGCATCGACATCACGATCGACCCGCGCAAGACACCCTACAACTCCTACAGTTTTGCCGCATACGACGTTCCGAAGATAAAGGACCGGAACCCTCTCTACAACGCGCTCAAGGCCAAGGCGGATCAGCTTCGCGGTGCGGACGGCATCACCGGCGTTATCGTGGGTGACGGGGATTGCACCGCGCTTTCAGGACGTTCAGGTAACTGGGACGAAGTCACCGCTGACCAGATCATCGACGAATTCTTCCGGCAATACTCATCGGTAGATTTCGTGCTGCTGCTCAGCGTGCGCGAGACTGAGCAGGGCGGATTGGTGCCGATTCCGCCTGTCCGACAAAACACTGCTAGAATGCGCGTCCGCGAAGGATCATCCGCCACCGCGCAACTCGACACGCTGTTCAGATCGATGATGGAGCAGCTTCCGAAGCCCGGTCGCTCGCCGGTCAACGGAGCCCTCCGGGCGCGGGAGGACGACTACGACCTTGGTCACCACGGAGGCTACTCAATGTCACGTTCTAAGGTCCGCATCGGGTTGCGGGAGTTCACCGAGATCATGGCCGGTCTCAGGACGCTCGCGGACAACGGCGCTAAGAATGTCGAGGCGGCGCGGAAACTTCCACAACGGCCAAACAACATGCAGGGTTACATCCTGCGCAATCTGATGGACGGACGGCTGCCGTCGTCGATCAACGTCATCAAGACCGGCGAGGACGACAACGACGACTGGGTCGAAATCCAGTTCGGCGAAATCGATCCAGCCATCGCGCCGCTTAGGTAGACGCTTGCCGGAAGTCGCTATCGAGATGAGGATGGTCGCATCGAGATAATGATGGGGCGTGCATGGCGACGATCGAGATCTACGCGAAGCCTTCGAACCTTTACCGCTACCGGCCGCTCGGTCCGAAGCTAGAGCAGGAGGTTAGCGCGCTGCTGGGCGGGTACATCTTCTGTCCGCTGTTCTCAGAGATGAACGACCCGATGGAGGGCTCGCACCGCGTATCCCAGCGCCTCTCCGGTGCGTCCGTGGACAGCAAGCGGCAGGAGGCGGTCGAAGTCGCGCTCGCGACGACTGGGATCGCATCCATGTCAGAGGTCTCAGACCACGAGCCGATGTGGGCGCACTATGCCGACCAGTTCGGCGGCATGTGCGTGCAATACAACGTCAACGCCTTGTTGCGCGGACTGGACGCGACGGTCGCGATCACCAGGATGATCTACTCCGAGCTGGAGCCGATCCTTGCGATGGACCGCAGCACTCCCATTGAACGGGCCCGGCACTGCTTGTCGAGCAAGACGGTTCGCTGGGCGAGCGAGCGCGAATGGCGTATCTTCCGGGATGGGCGCGGCGCAGCGTCCTACGGCCGGGAAGCGGCAGTCAAGAGAATCTTCCTCGGTTCCCGCATCACGGCGGCGGAGAGGAGCCGCATGGCCGACGTGGGAGAGCAGCTCCAGGTCCCGGTCGTGGTGATGAAGTTGGACGCCTATGCGATGAAGTTCGCCACGCTCTACCAGCCGCCGAAGAAGGATGCTCGATAGGGTGCTACCGGACTATCGGCTTTCGTATTTTAGCGATTGAAAACTGCCGGTCCGCAAGCGGCCATCAACGAAAATCTCGCGGCCTGATCTTGATGCCCTCGGTTGGCTGGCCTGGGATGATCCCCGATCCCAGCCTCAGATCGGGAATATAGATGTCGCGGGCGTCTTTCCCGAGCGGCCGCTGCTCGCGATCGCGTGGATCGGGCGCCATCGGGTTCCTGACGATGTCCGCACGGCTCACCCGATAGATATCGGCGACGTCGGCGCGGCGCCCGACGCTCGCCAGCATGGCCGACATGTCATCGAGCCGCTGGGCGATGACATGGATCACTTCGCCTTCGCGCTGGACCTGGCCGCGCACCCCCATCATCGAGGCGCCCAGCACGGTGCGGCGGTTCTTCTCGAAGATATTGGTCCACACGACGAGGTTGGCGACATCCGTCTCATCCTCGAGCGTGATGAACATCACGCCCTTGGCGCTGCCGGGCTTCTGGCGGACCAACACCAGCCCGGCCAGTTCGATCCAGCGGCCGTCGCGCGTGGTGCGCAACTGCTCGCAAGTGATCATCCGCCGCGCCTTGAGCTCCTCGCGCAGGAACGCGACCGGGTGCGCGCGCAGTGAAAGACCCGAGGCGCGATAATCCTCCACCACCTCCGCACCTTCACCCATTTCGGCCAGGATGACGGTGGGCTCGATCGCTTCCTCGCGCAGCTTGCCCGCCCGTTCGGCCGCTGCTGCGAACAGCGGCAGCGCCGCGTTCCCGAGACCCTTCACCGCCCAGAGGCCCGATCGCCGGTCGGCGCCGAGCGATCCGAACCCGTCGGCATCGCCAATCCGGTCCAGCGCGCCGCGCCCGACACCGGCACGGTGCTGGATTTCCTCGATGCTGGTATAGGGCCTGCCGCCCCGCGCGGTGATGATCGCCGCTGCATCCGCATTGGCCAGATCGCGCGCCATGCGCAGGCCGAGCCGCACCGCCTTGTAGCGACCGCGGCCCTCTTCAAGCGTGCAATCCCAGCGACTGGCATTGACGTCGATCGGGCGGATCTCGACGCCATGCTCGCGCGCGTCGCGCACGATCTGCGCCGGGGCGTAAAAGCCCATGGGCTGCGCATTGAGGAGGCTCGCGCAGAAGGCGTCGGGATGATGGCATTTCATCCAGGACGAGGCATAGGCGATCAGCGCGAAGCTGGCGGCATGGCTTTCGGGAAAGCCATAAGAGCCGAAGCCTTCAATTTGCTTGAAAGTTTTCTCGGCGAACTCCTGATCATAGCCCCGGCCAACCATGCCGCTGATGAGCTTGTCGCGGAAATGGCTGACGCCGCCTGTTAATTTGAACGTCGCCATCGCACGGCGCAGCAGGTCCGCCTCGCTCGCCGTAAAGCCCGCGCATTCGATCGCCACGCGCATGGCCTGTTCCTGAAAGAGCGGCACGCCGAGCGTCTTTTCCAGCACGCGGCGCAATTCCTCGGTCGGATAGGTCACCTCCTCCTCGCCGTTGCGACGGCGGCGATAGGGATGGACCATGTCGCCCTGGATCGGGCCGGGCCGCACGATCGCGACCTGGATGACGAGATCGTAGAAGGTTTTGGGCGCCATCAGCGGGATCGAGGCCATCTGCGCGCGGGACTCGATCTGGAAGACGCCCAATGTGTCGGCCCTGCGGATCATCGCATAGGTCGCGGGATCCTCGGCCGGGATGGTCGCGAGGTCGTGCCGCAGCCCCTTGTCGTTCTCGAGAAACTCGAACGCGCGGCGCATGCAGCTCAACATGCCGAGCGCAAGCACATCGACCTTCATGAAGCCGAGAAGATCGATATCGTCTTTATCCCATTCTATCACCTGGCGATCGTCCATCGCCGCCGGTTCGATCGGCACCAGTTCGTCGAGACGGTCACGGGTCAGCACGAAGCCACCGGGATGCTGGGACAGATGACGCGGGGTGTCGATCAGTTGGCGGGCGAGGTCGAGCGTCAGCGCGAGGCGCGTGTCGCTCAAATCGAGGTTGAACTCCTGCGCGTGCTTCTCCTCCACCCCCTCGCGGCTATAGCCCCAGATCGCCCCGGCCAGACCCGCCGTCACATCCTCCGACAGGCCGAGCGCCTTGCCGACTTCGCGCACCGCGCCGCGCGCCCGGAAGCGGGTCACGACGGCGGTGAGCGCCGATCGCGTTCGGCCATAGGTCTCGTAGATCCACTGGATCACCTCCTCGCGCCGCTCATGTTCGAAATCGACGTCGATATCGGGCGGCTCGCGCCGCTCGGCCGACACGAAGCGTTCGAACAGCAATTCCGAGCGCACCGGATCGATCGAGGTGATGCCGAGGACATAACAGACCGCGCTGTTCGCCGCTGACCCGCGCCCCTGGCACAGGATCTCGCGCCGCCGGGCCTCGGCCACGATCGCATGGACGGTCAGGAAATAGGGGGCGTAATCGAGTTGCCCGATGAGCTGGAGCTCATGTTCGAGCTGCCGGCGCACCTTGTTGTCGACGCCTTGCGGATAGCGCATCGGCGCCTTCTCCCAGGTCAGCCGTTCCAGTTCTTCCTGCGGGGTGCGGCCGGGCACCTGGATCTCGTCGGGATATTGATATTTGAGCTCGTCGAGACTGAATGCGCAGCGCCTAGCGAATTCCACGCTGCGCGCGACCGGGCTGCTATCCTTGAGATAGCGCCGGAACAGCCGCGTCATCTCCGCGCCGGTCTTGAGATAACGGTCGGCGAACCGCTCGCGCGTGCGGCCCAGCGTGTCGATCGTGCATTTCTCGCGGATGCAGGTGACGACATCCTGCAGCTGGCGGCGTTCGGGCACATGATAGAGGACGTCGTTGGTCGCGATCGTCGGCACGCCTGCGGCGGCGGCGATCCGCGACAGGTCGCGCAGCCGGATTGCGTCCTTTGGCCGCCGCCGGACCGACAGCGCCATATAGGTGCGCTCGCCAAACAGCCGCTTCGTGCGCGCCAGCGCGGCCTGCGTCGTGGCATCGGCCCGGTCGGGGACGAGCATCGCCAGCAGTCCCTCGTTCCAGTCGGCCACATCCGACCAGTCGAGATGGCAGGCCCCCTTGCCCGCGCGCGTCTTGCCGATGCTGAGCAGTCGGCACAGGCGTCCATAGGCCGCCTTGTCGGTGGGATAGACGAGGAGGGCAGTGCCATCGGTGAGATCGAGCCGGCAGCCGACGATCGCGCGGACGCCGGTCTGCCGCTCCGCGTCCCATGCGCGCACGATCCCGGCGACCGAATGGCGGTCGACGACGCCAAGCGCGGGCATCTCCATCGCCGCTGCCGTCGCGAACAGATCCTCGGGGCTCGATGCCCCGCGCAGGAAACTGAAATGCGTTGTCACCTGCAGTTCGACATAGCCCGGTTTGCCCGCGCTCATGCGAAGGCGCCGTGGATGAACCAGCGCATCGGGCCGGTCGCGGCGCTCTCGCCGTCGCCGGCGCGGAACAGCCAATAGCGGCCGCCACTCACCGTCTCAACCTGATAATAATCGCGCACGCTGAGCGGCTGTCGCCCCTCGATGCCGCCATCGCGCCACCATTCGCCATGCAGCCGCTCCGGACCGTCGCCCTGCGTCACCCGGTATCGCTTGCCGCGCCAGATGAACATGCGCGGTGCATCGTCGGGCAACAGCGCGATCACCTCGATCGGTTCTGGTTTGGCCAGCATACGCGCCGGGCGGGGCAGATCATCGTCCCATCCCATGCCGCGCGCCTCACCCAACGCCGGCGCGCCGGTCGCGGAGCGTTCGGGCATGCCGCTCGGGCAAGGCGCCATCCGGTGCAGGTTTCTGGAGCCGAAGCGGTTGGCGAGCGTATCGACCAGCGCAGCCAGATCGGGCCCGCGCCGGCCCAGCTGTTCGAGGCTTTCGCCCTGTCGCGGCGCGGCCGCGTCCATCAGCGAGACCAGCAGCGTCATCGCCTCGATGCCAAGACCCGGTTCAACCGTTTCGATCTTCGCGCAGAGCAATTTGGCGAGATGCCCCGCATCCCGGCTCGGCGTCGCCGTCCCGATGCGGATGACCTGACAATGGCCATCGACACGGTGGAAATAGCAATCGAGACGCCTGCCTCCGCGTCCTGCGCGGACAAGCTGTTCGACAATGTCGGCGACGAGATCGCCGATCACCTGGGCGAAAGCCTCGGGCGACGCGATCGGCTCCATGAAACCGCGCCGCGCACGCGGCATCTGTTCCGGAAAGATCGGCTCTATGGGTTCGGCGACCTGTCCGATGGCCTGGTCGAGACGGCGATGCAGGCTGCGGCCAAACCGCTTGGCGAGCGGCGCGCGGGGTGCGCCGAGCAGTTGTTCGACCCGCTCGAAGCCAAGCTTGCGCAGCCCCTCGACGATTTCGGCTTCGAGCCGCAGCGCCGGGATCGGGAGCAGCTCCATCGCCCTGCGATGTTGCCCCGGTTCGATGACGACGGGCCTGCCGTCGCGGACATGCCGTGCGACCGCGTGCGCGCAGCCCGCCGTGTCGGCGACCGTGATATGCACCGCGACGCCGAAGGCCGCGATGCGGCGATGCAGATCCTTGAGCAGGGCGGTTTCGCTGCCGAAGAGCGAGGCGCAGCCGGTGATGTCGATCCACAGCCCGTCCGGGGCGTCGGGCGCCACGATCGGCGAATAGCGCTGCCCGGCCCACAGGGCGAGGCGCCGCAGGCCGTCCATGTCAGCGTCGGGCAGCGCGTCGATGACCTCCAGTTCGGGCGCAAGCATCCGCGCCTTGGTGACGGTCATGCCGGGCATAACGCCGAGCGCGCGTGCGGCAGCATCCACCGCCGCGACGATCCGGCGGCCATGGTCAGGAATTGCGGTGACGAGCGGTCCGTCGGGCGTGGTGCTGCAACGCCCTTCAGGCGGCGATTTGGCTGTCGCCCGCCGCAGCCGGTCGGTCGACCAGTGCGGCAGGTAGACCGATACGACCCGTCGCATCGCAGCCCTCCACAATCCATGCGTGCGGATTACCGCCGCGTACGCGCTCCAGCGCCAGCTGCCATCGCGGACGGCCAAGGCTCGGGATGCCGAGATCCTCGCTCGGGCTCGCGGTCACCCGCCAGCGCGTGATCGCCGCCGTGCCCTCGGCCGCTTGCGCGACTTTCGACGCGCGCCGGAAGATGAAAGCCGGCACGCCCGACGCTTCGGCTGCGAGCTGCAGCCGCTTGGAGGCGGTGGTGCTGTATTTGCCGATCTCGCCCACGACGCCGCCGATCCCGGCATGGCGCAGGCATTCCTCCATCGCGAGCAGCACATTAGTGTCGCTGCCCGCCTCGACATAGATCACCCGGTCAGGATGCAGTCCCGCGAGGTGGAGCGCGGGGGCAAACAGGTCGCGCCATCGCAGGCACCACAGCACCGGCCCCTCCATCCGCGCGAGAATGCCGGCCAGGAACACCGTCGCGCTTGCATCGTCGGCAAGGTCTGGGCTGCCCGCGACCTCATGGAGCGCGCCGCCGGCAATACCGCCGCCCGGCAGGCGCGCGTCGATCGCCTCGATCCCGAACGGCGTGGTTGCGTGGCATACGCCTTTGCCCTCGATCTGCGCAATATGCGCTCGCAGCTGATCAAGGACGGTGGCTTCACGCATGGCATTCAAAAGACTCGGGGTTTGATATGTTCTCTTTTTGTTCATACTGCTGCGATCGAGAGTCAAGCACCGGGTCCGTTCCGACTTGTTGACAGGAGGGCCCAAGTTGCGGGGGAGCGGGCATTTCATCTTTGAGAAAAAATTTTGCGGCCGGGCGGCGCGCGCCTGCGCGCAGGCTATGACGGCATCATCATGACCGCCTCTTTCGACCTTGACCGATTCGTCGCCGCACAGGCGCAGATCTATAACACGGCCCTTGGCGAGATCCGCCGCGGCGCCAAGCGCAGTCACTGGATGTGGTTCATCTTTCCGCAGATCGCCGGTCTCGGGTCGAGCGAGATGGCGCGGCGCTACGCGATCGCATCACTCGACGAGGCGCGCGCCTATCTTGCGCACCCGGTGCTGGGTGCCCGGCTGCGCGATTGCGTGGCGGCGCTGCAGGACCTCACCGGCACCAGTGCCGAGGCGGTGTTCGGTGGCATCGATGCGCTGAAGCTGCGCTCGTTCCTCACCCTGTTCGTCGAAGCCGGGGGCGGGGGGCTGTTCACGGCCGCGCTCGATCGCTGGTTTGGCGGCGAGGCCGATGCAGCGACGCTTGCGCGCCTTGGCCCTCGCTGAGGCAAGGAACCGCTCGCGCGTCGATCGGTTCTGAAAGACGAGGCCGCCTGTTTCCCCCCGCGCATGCGGCCCCTGATACGGACCCGCCGGTTCCCCCTCCGGCAGGTCCATTTCTTCCTCTTTCTGGACCTGAGCATAGGCGCCGTGACGCCTATCGCGCGCGGCACCAGTCGGGCTTGGGCTGGCGGCGCAGCCAGGGCCGTGCTGCGCCGATGCTGATCAGCCTTGCGGCCAGATCGCGCCCGTCGAGCGTGACGCGCGCGACAGTGCGATTATAGCTGCGCCCGATCCGCTCGAAGCGGATCGTCTTGCCATCGAGCAGGGCTTTCGCCTGGCGGGTCGCCGCCTTGCCGCGCGCGAGCTCGGCAGCGCATTTGGCCTGGCCGGCGCGGCTCTCGGGCGCATCGATATCGGCGATCCGAATCCGCTCGCCACTCATCAGGCGAAAGGTGTCGCCGTCGGTCACAGAGCGGATTTTGCCGGTCGCGGCGGGGAGCGCTGCCGCGCTCGACAGGGAGCAAACGAACAACAGGGCTGCGAGGGCGTGTCGGTAGGAAAGGGTCATCGGCCCCGCTCTAGTCGTCCTGACCATCACGAACAAAGGGGCAACCGGCGCGGCGTGCATCCTGGGCGACGGGGTCGGTGGCGGGACGTCTCATGCCGGCCGACGGGATCACCCCGCTCTTTGAGGCGCAATCCTTGGTCGCTCCCGCGGACCTATTCGATCAACCCGTAAAGGGTCCGTACGCTCACGCTACGGCCTTTTGCCGTGCCGCCAAAAGGTGATCGCGGCCACGGGAGCGACGCTTCGGGCGCCAGTCGAGCGGGGATGAACCCGCCGGCACCACAAGGAGCCTCGATATGTTCACCGATCTTGGGACCGCCCGCAAAAGCGCACTCACTCTCTCGAAGACCCTGATGGCCGCCACGATGGTCATCGCAATCGGAACGCAGTTCGCCGTCATCACCGCCGACGACTTCGATGGCGACGTCGCCGTGCTCAACGAATATGATCCCTTCGCCTGACAATCAGGCGGGGGCTGCCGCCCCCGCCGCCTTTCGAGATCCGTTGCCATTGGAAGACCTGCCGAGCCAGACCAGCGCCCATTATCTGCACTCGACCCTGCGCGAGCGCATTGTCGAGCATGTCTTTGTAGGCGAGGCGCTGCGGCGTCTGTGGCAGCGCGGGATTACCGGAGTCGAGGTGCTGCGCTCGGAGTTCGATGCCGGCGGCTATGATCTGGTGATGAGCTACAAGGCGATTACCCGGCATATCCAGTTCAAGACGGTGACCTTGGGCGGGCGGGCGCCGCGCGTGACCGCAAACCTCAAACTCATGGAGAAGCCGAGCGGCTGCATCATCTGGATCGTGGTGTCACCCGACCTCGATCTCCTGTCCTATCTCTGGTTCGGCAATGCGCCCGATGTGCCGTTGCCCGATATTCGCGGCTTTCCGGTCGCACGCCATGCCAAGGGAACGGCGCAGGGCAAGAAGAACGAAAGACCGATGCACCGGGTGATCGCCAAGGGACAATTCGAGAAGGTCGCGACGCTCGATCTGATCCTGACCAGATTGTTCGGTCCGCTGGATTGAGGGAGGTCGGGGCTCCGGCTGCGCCGGACCGGGCTCTAGGCTGACGCCCCGAGCCCCGTGCCGGGTCTCGGTAGGGTAGACGCGAGACGCCTCTTTCGAGGACGCCCCAGCGCCTCCCCCCGAACCGTGCTTGCACCTTTCAATGCACACGGCTCTCCATTCTGACAGGCATCCGGCCACCGTGATGCGCAACATGACACTTGTGGCACAGGACGACTGTCCTGCGCCGTCGTGCCGATTGTACCCAAGGCGTCAGTTGGTCGCGTCGCTTATCTTTCAGGCGATTGGGATGATGCATCTCGAACGGACCATCGGTGTCGCCGCATGCCTCGCATTGCTCGGCACTCAGGCGCGTGACCAGATCGTTCGGGCTCTGCGCAAGGCGAGAGCCTACCGTGATGGAGTCGACGAGGGGGTTATCCCACGTCTTCACGATCAGATGCTTCAGTTTCCACACCTTATGGACGCGCGGCTCGCCCCGAACCACGGTGATAACACCGTGATCCGACCCCATCTTCAGATATTCCTCGGCCTGCCGCCTCGTCGAGCGTCGCCGGCATGCTACAGTCGCAAAGAGGCTCCTGAGCATGACCAGCTCCAACTTGTCGAGTGACGCTTTCACGCCATCGGCGATCGCATAATAGTTCGCGAAGCCCCGGAACTCTGAGTTATAGGCAACGATAATCTCCGCCAAACTGGATTCCATGAGTTGCGGACGCACCCGGCCATTCCTCATGTCGAGGTTGCCGAGCTTTTTGCGCCTGCAGAACGCATAGACCCGATCCCTCGGCACCCACAGCTTGATATTCCCCCGCGTTGGCCGACGAAGGATGCGTCGCATCCCGCCGCCGACCGCCTGTCGCCCCGCCATTGTTCCGGGAGAGCGCAGCGTGAAGGCGCATACGTGGAAGCCAAGGAACGGCGATCCCCTCGATGCATCGCGAACCCCGGTTTTCTCCGGTGATACCGTCAGATTGAGCCGATCAGCAAGGAAGTGCTGTATGTCGGCCATGATCCGAACGGCATCCGCCTTGCTGCCGATCACGCCGACGAGGAAGTCATCGGCATAACGGCAATAGCGCAGGCGGCGGAAGTTGGGGTCCATTTGATCAACGGATGATATCTTCCGTCGATCCCGATTGATGGCTTCGATCCGAGCAAGACGGGTTCGGACCTCTGCCTCATCCGCGCCAACGGCACGGATTGCATCGATCTCCTTGCGAAGTGCGGCGATTTTCTGGCTTTGGACAACATATGCGGGATTGGCCCGCCGTTTGACGCCCTTGTCGAAGCGAGCCCGCATTTCCTCCATGAACAAGTCAAGCTCATGAAGATAGATGTTGGCAAGCAAGGGCGAGATGACCCCGCCCTGTGGAGTGCCGCTATAGGTCCGCTCGAACTTCCATTCGTCCATGCACCCGGCCTTGAGCATCGTCCCGATCAGATCAATGAACACAGGATCATCGATCCGGCGGGCCAATAGGCTGAGCAGGATATCATGGTCGATGTTGTCGAAGAACCCGCGAACATCCGCTTCGATCAGCCATTTCGCGCCCGTCCAGGTTCTGCGGATCTCTTCGAGAGCCGTGTGGCAGGAGCGACCCGCGCGAAACCCATGACTGTGTTTCGAGAACACAGGCTCATAGATCGCCGCGAGGATCATTCTCGCCGCCTCCTGAACGATGCGATCATCCGCCGTAGGAATGCCCAATGGGCGCATTTTACCATTACCCTTGGGGATATAGACCCGCCGCACTGGACGAGGGCGGTAACGGCCTTCCGCCACGCCTTGGGTCAGACGATCCAGCCTCGCCAGCGTCATGCCGTCGAAGGTCTGGCCGTCTACTCCCGGCGTCATGGCACCCCGGTTTCGGGATACCCTGTCATAAGCCCGCTCATATAAGCAGCGGGACCGCATGAGGCGGTGGAGACCATTGATCCGCTTGCCCGCCCGCGACAGGGCCGGAAGCTTCTCGATCCGTCTCAGGATAGTAGCGGTCTGCATCAGCAGTTCCTTTCCGTTGATCCATCGAGTTTACAGAACTGCCGTCCTTCGCCCGGGCGCGCGGATTTCGACAAGGATCGCTCCCGCTTATACCGCTGTCCCGTCCGCCTCTCGGCGGTTGTCCCGGCCATTACACCGGGCATTTGACTACTATGACGGCTCCGTCGCCATGCAGGTCCGGCAAGCCGTCCTGTTTAGGCGATCCCGCAGTTGCGCGAGTGAGGAGTCGCGGCGCGTTTAGGTGCCCCGTTCGTTTCCTTAATCCCCTTACCGGGGCCACGCCGGGCGGACTGGCAGCGATTTGCAGGGCCGTGCTCCTCGCTCCGCTCGAGACGGTGTGTCAGCCGCGTTCACCGTCACCTACCTAGTGGTCGTTGGAAACTGGGATTCAAACAATCAAGTCTTCACCATGCGCGCCTTGCCTGCTGGTCAACCGTCAGGCTGCGGCGCCCAACTTCGATCCGTACCCCGACATGCTATGGTCCCGTTTTCCTTTCGGAATCTCAGCCGGTTCATCACCAGCACCGGTAAGTCGGTCAGGCATGAGCTATGCCAATAAGCTCAGTTCATTCGAACTCTCCTTTCTTCTTCGCGCCACAACGGCGCACGCCCTGCCGGGTAACGATCCCTTGCTGGAAAGGCGATTGCTCTAGCGGGCGGTCGGCCCAAGCAGCGTCTCGGCCGTGACCGGCGCGACGCCATTGGCGAGGCCCTCGGCGAGGCCGGGATCGCCCAGCAATGTTCGCCATGGACCGCCATAGCCGGGCGAGGCCAGATAGAAGGCCGCACCGTCACAGGCGACCATGCGGCAGCGCTCCTGTACGTCGATGAGCGAACCGCTGCTGCCATGGCGCGCGACCATGTCGTCCAGGTCGACACGCATCAGCGCCCCGCACCGCCGGCATTGGCTGCGCACCAGGACTTTGTGCCGCTGCATCGCGCCGATGCTGCGCAGCGCGACAGGCCAGAGGATGTGAAGAGCAGCGGTCATCGGGCAATGATAGTCCGCGTCACCGTCCGGTCCAGCATTCTGATGCCCGTCCAGCGAAATCACCTGTTCCTGTGTGCCGCCCAAAGCTCGGGTGTCATCACCATGTCCGGGTCTCGCCGAGGCGCTGTCCCGCGCAAGCCCGTGGCCGGGCTTCTCCACTGCCGTTGCGACCCTACGGGTGCGCGAGCCTGCTGTGCCCCGGCGCGCCGGCCCGTGTTGAAAGACCCCGATCGGCGGGGTTTCGAACGCACAGGACAGATCGCATGCCCGAGCATCAGAGCCATACCTCTTCGCAGCCCGATCGCACTGCAACCATCGCCCAGCTCAATGACGCGCTGCGCCGCTCACTCACCCAGCCAGGCCATAACCGCGTGGTCATGACCATCGGCGTTCAGAGCCTGATCGGCGACGTCAGCCTGTTCCGCAACTTTCAGGCCCGGGCGCAATTGCTGCGCACCATCCGCGACTATGACAGCTTCGGTCCCGACGTGGATCCGCATGGCGAGCGCGATTTCGGCCGGTTCACCTTCCGCGACGCGGTGCTCTACTGGAAGATCGACTATTATGACCGCGCGCTGGAGTTCGGCTCGCCCGATCCGACCGACGAGAATGTCACCACGCGCGTGCTGACCATTCTTCTCGCGCAAGAGTATTAAGCCATGCTGGCCCCGCGCGGCGGGGCCAGCCCTCCTCATGAAGGCGGTGCCGGGCAACGTCTGCTCGAGCAGACTTTGGTGCGCGCTGCGCCGGTCGTGCCGGGGAGACGCCTCATCGCGACCGTATTGAATTCAATACGGTGGGCGCGGATCATCCGGGCAGCGCGAGAGGAGAGAGAGCATATGGTGACGGAGGGGCAGGGGAGCGAGGAACGGCGCTCGGCCTTTCTGCAGCTGCGGGTCACCCCGCAGATGCACGCCGCGATCGCGAGGCTCGCGCTCGACCACGATAATATCACCATCCGCGCGCTCGTCATGAACGCGCTGAAGCAAACCTATGGTCTTGATGTCCCCGATGCGGAACTTCGCGACCAACGCGGCCGGCAGCCCCGGCCCGCGGCTGCTACAGGAGACTGATCATGGCGGAATATTTTTCCCAGCATCCCGATCACGCGATCCTCTTCGGTTTCGCGTGCTTCGCCTTCACCGTCTATCTGTTCCGCGATGTCGGCCCCCGGTTCGGCAGCGGCGGCGGGGACTGGTCGGCGCGCGACCATTATGAGCGCAACCTTCGCAACGGTGGCGACGATTTCTGAGCGCGGCGCCTGGCAGGGAAACATGATGTGAAGACCATCGTCATCAGCCTGCTCAAGGGCGGCGTCGGCAAGACCTTCTTTGCAACCCATCTCGCCTGGTATCTGGCCGAGCAGGCAGGGCGGCGGGTCGCGTTCATTGATCTCGATCCGCAGGGATCTTCGACCCGCCGGCTCGCGAAGGAACGGACCGGCTGGTTTTCCGCCGACCTGTTCGATCCCGACGCAAAACTGGCGCTGGACGACGCAGCCGGCATCACCGTGTTCGCGGCCGATCCGCGTCTCCAGATGGTCAAGGCCGCGCAGGACGTGCATGACTTTATCGTCCGCTTCCGCGAGCTGCCTCACCACTTCGATTATTGTGTGATCGACACCGGACCCAAATGGGACGAGCTCACCTTGAGCGCGATGGCGGTCGCGGACGAAGTCATCGCGCCGGTTCAGGTCGCCGAGGATTCGCTGGAATGCGCCAAGATGCTGCTGACCGCGCTCAAGAAGGCCGAGGGCGCGCGCGGCGGGCGCAAGGTCAATTTCCTCGGGCTGCTGCCCTCGATGGTCAATGCCTTCGACAAGCGGGACATGGACAATGCGGTCAAGCTCACCCAGGCGGTCGGCCCGGCGCTCATGTTCCCGGCCTTCGTGAAGGCGCGCCCGACCTACAAGCATTCGGCCGAGAACCATCATGCGGTCTGGCATGAAACGGGCAGCGGCGCCAAGGCGGCCTCGGACGAGATCCGCTCGATCCTCGCCGAAGTAGAACGGCGCGTCGATGCGCGGGCGAAGGAGAGCGCCTGATGGGCAAATTCGATCAGCGCGCCGAAGAGTTCGGAATGCTCGTGGGCGCGCATGAGAGCGCACGGCGCGTCGAGGACTTGCCGCTCGACTGGGTGATGCCCGACCCCGGCAATCCGCGCACGCACTTCGACGAAGTGGAACTCGCCGAGCTTGCAGCGTCGATCGAGGTGCGCGGCGTGCTGCAGCCGATCATCGTTCGCCCCAGGAATGCGGACGGCAAGCATGTCATCCGCATGGGCGAACGGCGCTACCGCGCATCGCTCGCGGCGGGCAAGACGACCATTCCGGCGATCGTCAGCGAAGCGGGGGAGGGCGGTGACGTCCTCGCCGATCAGATCGTCGAGAATGATCAGCGCGCCAGCCTCTCGTCGCGTGAACTCGCGCTTGGCGTCGAGCGCATGCTGGCGCAGGGCAAGACCCAGGCCGAGATCGCCAAGGCGCTCGGCCGGTCCAAGCAGTTCGTCTCGCTCTACGCAGCCTATGGCGAGATGGAGCCTTATCTGCGCGAGGCGATCGACAAGGCCCCCATCCGCGTCCTCTACGATCTCCACCGCGCCGCCCGCAAGCATCCGGTCGAGGTGCGCGGGTTCGTCGCAGGACTGGGCGAGCGTGGCGTCACGCTTGCCGAAGGTAGCCGGTTCATTGCCTCGCTCAAGGGTGCGGTCGATGCCGGTTCCGCGCCTGCGCCCACCGCGCCGGCAGCCGTGCCCGCCGCACCATCGCCAGCCAAGCCGACGGGCCGGGCAGGGCACGCGCGTCCGATCGTGGCGCCCAGCCCCGTCAAGGTGATGGTCGGCGCCCGATCCGCCCGGCTCATATTGCCCGAGCGCGTTCGGGTGGTGTTCGATGACGGCGATGAGGGTGAGGTCGCCTCGCGCGATCTGTCGTTCGAATGAGCGCTGGACTGGAGTAGGCTGTTTCTCAACCTGCGATGAGTCGCTTCGCGCAAGGAGGCATGATGACCGGCGAACTGGACGATATCTGCGCACAGGTGGATTGCCCGAAATGTGGAGCCGAACTGAGTGTTCCGTACCGGCAGATGCGCTTGCAGAAAGCCGCTGCCTGTTCCTGCGGCGCGATGATCCGGCTCGAGGATGATACGCCGATCGCGGCCATCCAGCGCTTGATCGACGAGGCCAACCCGCCGCACCCGGACAATGATGGGTAGCGCTGGCCCCGGCCAACAGCACCACTCACTCCGCGTCAGTAAGCTTGAATTTTCAGATCGAATGATGGCGGCATCCCTCCTTCAGGGATGCCGCCATTTTCTTTTCAACGATCATTTCGGGCTTGCTTGCGCAGCCGGTGAGGCGCTTCTTCCAGAGAGGCTGCGAGTCTGCTTGAGCAGACTATGGAAGGGGTCAATTAAGGTGAGGGCCGGATAGGCTTGTCGCCGGGGATGTTTAACAATAGGATGGCGCATGGCTTTTTTCGGCCTCCGCCTGCCCGATGATCTCGCGGCGCGCTTCGATGCGATGGCAGCCTCCCGCGGCGGCCGCTCGGCACTGCTGCGTGGGCTGGTCGACGAGGCGCTGCGCACGAACGCGGACGATGTCGTGGTGCCGGCGCCTCGCGAGCGCACGACGGGCCGGGTCGAGGTTCGCCTGACCCCGAGCGACCTGGCCTTGCTCGATGCGGCGGCGGAGGCGCGTGGCCTCAAGCGCACCGAATGGATCGTTGCCCTTTTGCGCCGGCGTCTCTTCGGCAAGGCACCGCCACCGCGTCCCGATCGCGCGGCGATCGCGCAGTCCTGGCGCGAGCTCAACCGCATCGGCATCAACCTCAATCAGGCGGTCCACGCTCTGCACGCCGCGACGATGGTCGATTCCGGCCTCGACCTCGCACGGGAGGCCGCTCGCGTTGCGTCCTTCCGCGATGATGTGGACAAGAAGCTCGCGGCGCTGGGCCAGGCGCTCAAGGGCGATGCGAGCTATTGGGATACGCCGGCATGAGCGGCGGCGACGAAGACGTCCTGCCGCTCCCGAGCCTGATGGAGGCCTGGCGCCCGCCGAGCGGCGGCAAGCGTACGTTGAAAGGCGCGACGTTGCGGATACGGGGCGGCCGGAGCAGTGCGGGCGGTGATGGCTCGGCCATGCTCACGCCCGCGCAGGCGCGCGCCAAGCTCGAGCGCATCGTGCGCAAGGCGCCCGAGGTCATGGTCAAGATCTCGGGCAAGCAGCGGGGGCCTGCGCATCTCTCCGAGCATTTCGGCTACATCTCGCGGCATGGCAAACTCGAGGTGCGCAGCAGTGAAGGCGAGATCATCACCGACGAGAAGCGGCTGAAGGCAATCGCCAGCGACTGGGCGATGCTCGACGATGCGATGAACCCGACTGGACGCGATCGGCCGACGTCGATGTCGATGGTGCTGTCGATGCCGGGCGGCACGACCGATGCCGCGACCATCCATGACGCAGTTCAGGCTTTTGCCCGCGTCGAGTTTGAGGGGCAGTTTGCCTATATGGTCGCGCTGCACACCGACACGGACCATCCCCATGTTCATCTGACCGTCGCCACCCAGGGCGAGGACGGCACCCGGTTCAATCCGCGCAAAGCCGACCTGCATCATTGGCGTGAAAGCTTTGCGCATGAGCTGCGCGAGCGGGGGGTCGCCGCCGAAGCCACGCCGCGCCGGGCGCGGGGCCATGTCCAGAAGCGCATCCGCTCTTCGGCGCGGCATCTCGACGCGCGGACCGACGGCCTTGGCGCAGGAGAGGGCAAGGGGCTCGACATTCACCGCCTGACCGAAGAGCGCGCTGAAACCTTCGCGAACTCTGCCGAGCCCGAACGCAGGGCCGAGGATGTGGCGGCGCTTGGCCGTCAGAAGTTCATTCGTGCGACCTATGCGCAGGCGGCCGCCGCGCTCGCGGCAACGGGCAAGGAAGAGGATCTGGCGCTGGCGCAGGATGTGACCAGCTTCGTGGCCGCCATGCCGCCGGCCGTGTCCCGGCGCCTTGCCCGTGCGCGTGAGATCATGATGGCGCAGCGCGCAGCCGGGCAGGGGGAGCGCACGCCAGAGATGGGATCCAAGGCTGCGGACAAGCCAGACCGGGAGCCGCACAAGCCGCGTGACCGGGAACGCTGAGCGATCGGTTGCGCCGCGCCGCTAGTTGGGCGGGGCGCTGCGGGCCGCGAGGGTACGTAGCATCGACACCCATTGGTCCAGGATTTCGGCCTGATCGGGATCGGTCTCGCGCGTGACGCGCGCATAGACGCTCAGAGCGCCTGCAAATTCCTCCAGGGATGCGACGCCAGCGCGCGCCAGTAGAGCGCCGATGATCCCGAGGGTCCCGCCGATCGCGCTGACGACCGGATCCTTGTCTTCAGGCTCCATCAAAAAGCTGGAGAGACGGACAGACGTCCACCAAAGCTCAGGTCGTTGATCACGCTCCAGTTCCCTTTGTCGAGCGCCCGCGCCACCCCGAAGCCATCTTCTCCGGACAGCCGGCGGCACGCCCTGAATTATGAGGCGTGCCGGCGTTGGAACCGGTTGTGGTTTAGCTGAGGTCTTTTCTCTCCTGCAAACAGGCGCACGATGGTGCTGCACGATGAAGGGAGATGACACGATGACGAAGAAGATCACGAACCCCGAGATACTGGCGATCCGGGCAGCGGCGGATGTGGACCCTGCATGTGGCCGCGTCTGGGTCGGGCTGGATGTTGGCTTAAAATCGACGTCGGTGTGCGTGCTGGATCGCGACGGCAAGGTCGTCCACCAGGTTTCGATGAAGACGCACCCGACCGAGATCGGGCGCTATCTCGCGAAGAACTTCGCCTCCAACGTCGCTGTCGTCGGCATGGAGACCGGCGCGATGTCAGCGCATCTCGCCGACGGTCTGCGCCGACAGGGCTATCAGGTTGCCGTAATGGATGCCTTGCAGGTCCACCGCGTCCTGTCGCTCAAGCGCAATAAGACCGATACCAATGACGCGCGGGGCATCGCCGAGATCACGCGGACCGGCCGTGATTATCTGACCGAGGTCTATGTGAAGAGTGCTGCCTGTTACGAGGTGCGCGCGCAACTCATCATGCGCCATCGGCTCGTCCAGCAGCGCCTGGCCAACGAGAACATGATCCGTGGCCTGCTCCGTGTTTACGGTGGGCGGGTTGAACCCGGCGCCAAATCTTCCGCCACCTACAGGGAGCGGGTCGTTGAGCAATTGCTCATCATACAGGATCATGAGGGCCTTAACCTGCGTCCGCGCATCCTGCCGGTGCTCGATCTATGTGAGCGGCTTCAGGTGGATGCCGAACGGATCGAGACCGAACTGGAAGCGCTGGCAGCCGCCAACCCGATTTGTCGACGGTTCATGGCGGTGCCTGGCATTGGTGCGATCACGGCACTGTCCTTCTTCACTGCGATCGAGGAGCCATCGCGCTTCCGACGGGCTGATGATGTCGCCGCCTATCTGGGCCTCACACCGCGCGTGTACCAATCAGGCGAAAGCCTGACCCACGGCAAGATCAGCAAGATGGGCAACCGACTGACACGCACCCACATGGTCAATGCCGCCACGGTATTGCTGTCGGCCACCAAGACCTTCTCATCCTTGAAAGACTGGGGTGTCAGGCTGGCAAAGAAGGTCGGGTTCAACAAGGCGAAGGTCGCGGTCGCCCGCAAGCTGGCCGTCATTCTGTTCGGCATGTGGCGCGATGGTACCCACTTCCAGTTCAAGTCGGAAACCGTCGAGCCGCATCGACAGATGATGCAGGCCGCCCGCGCATGATGTGATTACGCTATCCGTCCCGTCGGACGGTATGATCCTCCCGGGAGGCGGAGGGCCGGTGACTTCGATTCTAACATTGGGGCAGCAATGACCCCGAGCTACGGTTGTTGAAGCGCCACCCTTCGATACGAACCGACCCCATTGCGGCATGCGACTATGAGAAAGGCTGCATCACAACAGCCGTCGCATGACCCCGGAGAGACTGTTGCACCCCGGGTCGATCGACATGCCGACGTGACCATTGCCAGAAAAGGCGAAGCATGATGAAGTAGGAAATACCAACGTCCCGCCCTGCCGCAGGGACCTCAGCTAGAGAGTGTTCGAAACCTGAAACGAGACAGGCGCGGCCGCCTTTGGGCCGGGTGGCCTTGGACATACGCGTCCGCCACCCGGTCTCCATAGCTGGGACCGGCTCTCGCTTTTGAAGGTTTCGACGCCTCCACCCATGTCTCCACGGGCAAGGTCAATTAGGCCAGATCGGGTCGAATTTGCAATCACGAAGGCGACTTAGGACGTCGCCAATTCGAATTTTCAACAGGGGAAAGGGAACGCGATACGCTGCTGGGCGCGCGCATCCTTGCTACTCTCGCGCCATGAAACGCCTTCACTCTCGATGGCGGGCTCGACGCGACACCCGCGCTATCTCCACCCTTCGCGAGATCGAGCAGTCGATCGGGGCGCTTGGCGACGAAGATCTTCTCGATCTCGAGGACATATTTGGGACCAGCGACACAGCGCCGCTCGGACGCATGGCGAGGTCGGAAATGGCGCGCAGGGGTCTTCGCGCCTGACTGGCGCTGGCTAGTTCGTCTCCGCCGATTTTGCCGCGCGGCGCGACCACAGCTCGGTGGTCCTGTCCATCTCGATCAACTTGTCCGGGAACACCCGATCCCGGAACGCTTCAACATCGGCGAGCGAGCCGTGCAGCCATCGATCATATTCGTCCTCCTGTAGCAGGACGGGCATTCGGTTGTGGACCGGTGCGATCGCTGCGTTCGCATCGGTCATCAGTCCCGAATAGACTGCACCCCATTCATCGCTGTGCCGCCACATCCCCGCCCAAGCGAAGATCGGGGCATCCTTCACGCGAAACCAGGTCCGGGTCATCGATCCCTTCTCGCCTTCTGCCTCGGCAAATCCCGTCAGCGGAATGAGGCAACGCCACTGAGGCTTGGGCGCGATCCCCCGCCACATGAAGTTGGTGAGATCAGCGATATTGTTGACCGGCTTCGGCTTGATCGGGACACCGGTCTTCTTGCTCTTCATGGGTCGGGGAAAGCCCCAGACCATCGATTCAAGTACCCTCTCGCCATCGGCCTCGCGCACCACCATTCCCGGATATCCCGGCAGGGTCTCCTCGGGCGTGTTGAACGACGCCGGTGCGGCAACACCGAAATGGGCGGCGACCTCGGCAGCGCTTTTGCGCACGGTATAGAGATTACACATGGCTACCCTCGGCGAGGCGACTGTACGGGTTCTTGCTCACTGCCACGCTCAGAGCAATGCCATTTGCGGGCGCAGCGCAACCGGCAGATCGCCGCTGCGCCAGAGATCGTCACTATCGAGTACCTGCATCCGCTCGGCCGCGATGGGCGGGCGAAACTGGAAGCCGATGACATCCTGAATGCTGCCGCCCAGCCAGCGCGCATAATCCTGTGACTCCAGCAGCACGGGCATGCGATCATTATACGGCATGACCGCGCTGTTCGCGTCCATCGTCATGCCGGCATAGACCGGCCCATAGTCCGGCACGTTGCGACAGAAGCCCGCCCAGGCAAGAAGGGGCCGGTCGACGATCGAAAACCAGCTGCGCGTCTTGGCTCTCGCATCGCCGTGCGGATTGGCGAAATGGGTGAGCGGAATGAGGCAGCGATATTGCGGGTGGACGACCATGCTGTCCCACAGCGGATTGGTCAGGTCGGCGACGAGACCGATCCGGCCTGGCGGCTCGTCCCGTTCGCGCATCTCACGGGTGAGCCGCGGAAAGCCCCAGTCCATTTCGCGCAGGATCCGACGGCCGCCCTTTTCGAAGATGACCAGGCCTGGCAGTGCCTCGACAGTCTCCGAAGGGACGACAAGATCAGCCTTCGCCTCGGCATTGAAATGCGCGGCGATGTCGGCAGCTGTACTGATGACTGTGTAGAGCCGTGACATGGCTCACCTCTCGCATCTCACAAAACGAATCGATGCGAGAGCTTATCACGGAACATAGATGGAACAAAACGGGCGAGGCTTACGCCGTCTCCTCGCCGATGCAGTCGCCAAGAGCGCGGAGCTGGCCAGCGAATTTGTCCGGGTTCTCGCGCTGTAGACGCTCGAGATTGATCGCCTTCCACCGCAGCGCAGGCAGTTCGGCAATCTCCGGATCGAGCCCGACCGCCGACCAATCGGGCGCGAGTTCGTGAAACGACATGAGGAAGCGCCTGTTGGCGGGCTGTCGCGCCCGTTCGCCAAGTTCGCTGATCAGGCGCTCGCGCGCGTCGAGCAGCGCCTCGAGCGGCAGGTCCGTGACGGTCATGCCGAGAAACTCCGCACCATATTGATCGCGGATGTCGAGCCGGTGCGGACATAGCAACTCATGGGCAGGGCGCGGATGACTGACGAGGTAGATGAGGAACGCCTTGAAGAGGTCATCGCTGATCCCTTCATTGGCGAAGAGAAAATGAATGTCGAACAGATCGCGCGGGTGCTGGCGGTCGAGCGCGGCCGCGATCTTGCCCGCATAGAGATCTGCCTCGGACACCAGCTGCATCTCGGCAAAACCGAAACGGTCTTCGACCGCGCGGCTGACCGATCGCACGGCAGGCGAAAATACCGTTCCGCGCAAGACCGGCGAGACCTCGATCTTGATCGTCACACCGTCGGCTTGGACGACAAGACGCTTGCCGTCGGGAAGCAGGCGACGCTCGACCGCCATGCGGCCACCCCGTTCGAGACGGCCCGCGACCCGTTCGAGCCCGTCTCTCACGGCCTGCAATGAGCTCTCGCGATCGGCAACCGGCAGGTAGACAAGGTCGATGTCGACCGACAGGCGTGGGAGATCCCGCACGAACAGGTTGATCGCCGTTCCGCCCTTGAGCGCGAAGATCTCCTCCTGCGCGATTTCCGGGATGGCGCGGACCAGCAGTCGTACCTGGTCCGCATAGATCTGCGCCGTCATTGGTCTTCACTTTCGGTTTTGGGGCCGAAGGCTTCGGGCACCGTGATCTGATACCGTGTGTCCAGTCGGCCACCGGGTACGAGCTGGCGTTTGCCCCGGCCCAGATCGACGACGTCGCGATCGATCCGCTTCGCCCAGCCATGCGCGTGACGATCGGCGAAGAACAGGAACAGTCGCTTGGCCCTGATACTCGTGCAGCTTTTCAGCAGGTCCGTCACCAGCCGGGGACGAAGGGTCGTGAGGTTCTCGAAGATCTTGTCGGCATGGTCGAAGGTAAGGCTCGCAGGCACATCGTCCATCAGCTCGATCGTCGCACGCTCGGCGCTGGCGACGCGGAGGAAATGATCCCAGGCTTCGCTGGCCTGTGGCGAGGCCGCCACATCGCCGAGCCGCGTAGTGCCGAGATCGAGGCGGTGCCAGTCGATGCCGAGGTCCGACGCCTCGAACAGCGTGCGTCGGTGCATCACGAGCTGGGCGTTGGTGGACAAGGTCGCGAGCCAGGAAGGGGCTGCATGGTCCGGGTCGTAGAGATGGACCGTCCGTTCCCCGCCGAGCCGGGCGAAATGCCCGAGACCATGGAGCTCGAGAGCGGTTATGCCGCCCACATAGAGTTCGCCGGCTGCGGTCCGCTGCGCCGACATCACTGCCATGTCCCATCGCAGCGATGCTGCGGCACCTTGTGTCGTCGTGCGCCGATAGACCCGGGGCGCGACGCGCTCGAGCCACCCGCGCCGAACATAATCATGGACCGATGTACGGGCGACGCCCTGCGCCTGCAACCACGCCGAATCCACGAGCAGACCCGGCGGCAACGCCGTGAGAAGCTGGTTCAGAGTCTGGCGCCTTTGTCCGTCCATACCGAACAAATTGCCGTATTTCTGAACCGCTGACAAGGATCAGTTTATAATATCGCGATTTCGTTCGCTTCAGACGAACAGAATGCGCGATTGATGAACCAATCGATACGCAGCGTCAGCGGGCCCGATTGCGTTCCGGCGGTTTATGCTCGCGGCCAGGCCGTACTGTCGCGCCGCGCGCGGGCGCCGCGGCAGGCTCCACGCTTCGCTGCACCGACGGACCCCGATCCCGGACTTCGGCAGGCTTTATGGTGCGCCCCGCTGCGACATGCGCCTGAAGCTGCGCCCGGGCGACCCCCATGACCCGCATGATCGCCTCGGGATTGTCGAACAGGGTGCGCTGCACGACCGCTTCCATGACCCGCAACTGGCTGTCGATCGCGCGATCGTTCGGCAGGCTCCGGTCCGATCCGCGCGGCGGCGCGCGATCCGCCTGACCCTGCGTCGACGACCGGCGGGCCGGCGCGGGGTCTCTGCTCTCGGCGGCATCCCGCGACGTTATCGGCGCGATGCTGTTCTTGCTCGCCTCGCCGCGCACGCGATCAAGCTCCTGCAGGTCGCGCTCATTGGGCTTATAGCCCCGGACTTCGAGGCCGTTTCGCGAAGCCTCGAGCCAGGCCGCCCGACGAAAGGTCTCGGATCCGGTGATATGGATGCGGTCCCATCCACGATGCTGCGCGATCGCCACCATGTCCTTGACGACTTCCTGGCTCTCATTGGCCGTCAGCAGCCGCCGTCCCTGATCGCGAAACGCGGGATCCTTCGCGTCGGCCGAGGTGAAATAGGCCGGATCGCCCGACCATTTCGCCTTGTCGGCATAATAGCGTTTGCGCACTGCCTCGGGCAGATCGCCCGCTACGACCGACGGGGCCGTAGGCGCCTGCCTGGCATCCGCCTTGACGGGAGGTGTCGGGGCAATCGCAATCTCGGGTTCGACAGGGTCCGACCGATCTTTGGTGCCGACCGCCTTGCTCACCGTCTTGTCGTCGATCGCGATGCCGTTTGTTCGGCGCCGCGGCGCGCTCGCCTTGCTCTCAGCGGCCATGATGCTGCCTGCCGTCTGCTAATGTATCCGCCATCTCCTGATCCTCCTCGGGTTCGACCGCCGCGCGTGCCGCCATCGCCATGACGAAGGCCAGCGCGGCTTCTTCGTCGCCCGGCGCCGGCAATTCCTCCGATTCGCCAAGCACGAGCATGTCGTCGGTTATCTCGACCGTGCCCGACAGTTCGTCGGCGCTCAACATTCTGGTCACGACAGGCTCCTTTTCAGCAGGCGGGGCAGATGGGTGCAGAGCGGCGCGCTTGGCTTCGATCGCTTGGGCGAGCACATCCGAGCCCGCGCCGATGATCGCCGCCGCCACGGGTTTGGGCGTCGGCAGGCGAACGAGGCGGGGCGCAACCTTTGGCGGGTCGCAAATCCGATCGGTGAACCGGCGCGACCGGAAAAATTCGATCTTGCGGCCGCGGACTGGCGGAATGCCGCCCCGCAGAAGCAGCAGATCGCCCTTGGGCATCTGCATCAGTTCCTGCGGCATCCTCAGCGCGCGGCGCTGGTCGCTCTCCGAAATGCTGCGATTGGCGAGCATCCCGTGGATCGTGCGGCTCTTCGATTTCACGTTCATCGTGAAAAAACCGAGCCGCTCGGACAGTTCATTGGCGACCTTCAGCTCCTTTGGCGTGAAGACCACTTCAAGGCCGCAGTTTGCGATGATCTCATCGGTGACGTCTGGGCCGTAGAGCGCGCGTGGCTGCGAACGGCTCTGGATCACGGGCAGCAGGCGCAGGCCATAGCCTGCCACATAGGAGAAAGCCGACGCTATGACGGGGGCCTTGCCGAGCCGGGCGAACTCATCGAGCAAGACCAGCACTGGCACGTTCCCGCCCGTCGCCGGCAACTCTCGCGTGTTGAGGTCGATCAGCTGCTGGAGGAAGAGATTATAGACCGGCGCGATGCGGTCGATATTGTCCGGCGACACCCCAAGATAGATCGACATGCGCTCCCGGCGAACCTGCCGCAGATCAAAATCGGTCTCCGAGGTCGCGGCATCGACGAACGGGTTGAGCCACAGGTTCAGTTTGGACGTGATCGTCTGCTTGATCCCGGAAAAAGTATTGTCGGACGCGGAGGTGAAATCGCTCAGGGCCGACACACAGGCCTGGCTCAGCCGCTGCCCGCGCTGCTGCGCCTCTTCGACCACCTTGGGCAATTCGACCTTCGGGTCGCCAGTCGTCATGCGGCGGTAGATCTCGCCGATCGTGAAGGGCAAGGCAGGATTGGCGGCGACAAGCGCCCCGACGCCGACAAAGGCGGCGCGCGCTGCCTCGGCCCAGAACGGATCCGCCTTCTCAGGCGACGGGAACAGCATCCCGCCGATCTTCTGGAGTTCGTTGACGACGTCTATGTCGTCGAGCCGATCAATATAGCTCAGCGGATTGTAGCGCGCGGTGCGGCCTTCGGGGTCGAGAGGATCGAACAGGTGGACCGTCTGACCGTGCCGCGCCCGAAAGCCGGCGGTGATCTCCCAATTCTCGCGCTTCACATCGAGCACGACCACGGAGTCTGCCCAGCTGAGCAGATTGGGAATGACGACACCGACACCCTTGCCGGCCCGGGTCGGGGCTTCGAGCAGGACATGCTCGGTCCCGCCGAACACCAGATAGCGACCGCCTTTCTGGCCGACGATGATGCCCGACTTTGCGCGGAGCTGCTCGCGCCTGATCTCGCTTTCGCGCGCAAAGCGCGCCTCACCGTGCAGGGATCGACCGCGCTTGAGAATGACGAGCAGGATGATGAAGGCGATCGCACCGCTCACCATCGCGCCGCGCTGCAGCCAAAGATGGAGAAGCGGGTCGGCGCGATAATACCACAGCCACGACGGCAGTGCCGTCACCTGCATGTTCGGTCCGATCTGCTTCAGCCCGATCAGCGCCACCAATATCGCGCAAAGCGCGCATGCGAGCGCCGCTCCCAACAGAGCGCCGCCGACAAGCGCGACCTTAGTGAGAGGACTGGCTTGCGACAGCCGGGTCAAAATGCACCTCCTCGACTTCGAATTTTCCGTCTCGCTTGCGGGTCTGGACGACGACATCGACCAGCATGCGCAGCAGCCCGCGAATGTCGTCGCGCGCCAGATCGCGGCCGCCTTCGGATTCCTTGACGAGCAGGGTCAGCTGCTCGAACGCGCCCATCGCGGACCCAGCGTGGACCGTCGTGATCGAACCTGGGTGACCTGAGTTGACATTGCGCAGGTAGAAGAAGGCGGTGCCGTCACGCAGTTCCTGCAGCAGGATGCGATCGGGGCGCATGCGCAATGCGCTCTCTAGAAGCTGCTTGGGTCCGACCTTGGCCAGCCCCTGTCGCTCGCTCGAATAGACCATGTGGACGACATTGCGGTGGTCGACGACAAGCTCGCGTGTGTCCTCGATCGTCAGCAGACGCTCGTCGCGCGGGATGAGCTGGATCAGCGCCTTGGCAAAGGTGGTCTTCCCCGATCCGGTCGCGCCGCTCACCAGGATATTCTTGCGCGCCGCCACCGCGGTTCTGAAGAAAGCCGGCCAGTCGCCGGCGTCCCGCATCGCGACCATCTTCGCGTCGACGTCGGTCAGACCCCGCGCTGCGGCGCGCGTGCCGGCGAACAGGCCGGCCTGGGCAAGCTGGTCGACTGCAAGGTTCACCCGCGATGGCTTGCGGATGGTGAAGGAGGGCGATCCCGTTGGAGTGACCGAGGGGATCACGATCTGGCAGCGTTCGCCGCCGGGCAGGATCGTCGAGCAGATCGGCGTCTCGGCATTGATGTCCTGGCGCGTGAAGCTGGCCGCCGCGACAGCCAGCGTCGCCAGCCACTCGCTGTCGAGTTCGGCGACATCATGCCAATGCCAGCCGCGATGATCCTCGATGCCGACCTCACCCGGCCGGTTGATGACGAGCTCGGTCACCTCGGCAGGCTCCAGCAGCGGCATGATCGGATTGAGAAAATGCCGGAGGACCGCCGTGTCGCTCATTTCTCGCGCCGCAGCTCGAGATTGTAGACGTCCGCGAAATTGAAATCCTTGGCGACGAAGATGCCGACTTCCTCGCCCTGGTTCTTCTTGAGCACGGGTCGGATGTTGATGCTGTTCTGAAGGGCGATGCTCGCGCCTTCGCTCGGCGCCCGCGTGGTGTTGTTGAAATTATTGTTGCCATTGGCGACCGCCTGGCCGGCGATATAGGCGCCATCGTCGACCAGCGAGAGCAGGAGCGCGCTGCCGAACCGTGCCCAGAAGAAGGTATCGACCGAGCCTGCGATCCCGGCCCGGCCCAATGCGTCCGAACCTGGCGATGCGAGGTCGATGCGCACCCCTTGCGGTGTGACCGCGCGGGTCCACAGCACGAACAGGCGGTTCTGACCTTGCTGGATCCCGCCATGATATTCGCCGACGACCTTGGTGCCCTTTTCCATGAGGACGACGCGCCCATTCTCGGAATAGACATCGCGCGGGATAAGGCACGATGTGTAGCCGGGCTGGGCGGAATTCATCGCTGTCTGAAGAACGCACGAGATCAAGGTGCCGGCGGTGACGAGATAGTTGCGATTAGGCAGCATCGAGGCGCGTGCCTCGCCGATTGGCGAACTTTGCCGAAGCGCATCCAGTGCATTGGGCGCGCCGCGCTGTGGCTGGCCGTCGACATCCTCCCCGGGCGCCATAAGAGAACCCGGCCTGCCACTGCCAGTACCGTCCGGTGCCGACGTCGCGAGCCCCTGGGATCGCCCGCCATAGGCAATCAGTGTCGAGCGCCGGGTCTGTTCGGCGATGTTCTGACGATTGTTCTGCGCCGAAGGCGCAGGCGTAGCGCCAGGCTGCATCGCCGGCACGATCTGCCCGTCGGATCCGACCACCTGGCCATCCGGCCCGGGGTTGAGGACCGGCGCATTGGGATCGGACTGCGGGGCGCCAAGAGGCTTGGGTCGCGCCGCGACCGCGTCATAGGCGACAGTTTCGCGTGCCGACAGGTCCGTGCGCTTGGCGGTGGCTTCGGGCTTCGCCATCAGGTTGGCCGCCGGTTTCCCGCTCGGGCCTGAATTGACCCACAAGATACCGAGCACCATCGCGGTGCCGGCGAAGATTAGCGCGGTGTTGCGCTTCGCCGGCGTCATGCCGCCGATGGGATCGATACCCCGGTCGCGCAGGATCTCGTCGCGCTCGGGCGTAGGATCTCCAGTGATCGGGCGGCGATCGTCCGACGCGGTTTCGTCCATCGCGCTCACTCCTTCGGGTCCTGTACGGTGCGGTCGACATGCGACGATGCCGTGTTGGTGCCGGCGTCGAGACCATAGGGTGTCGGCGCCTGGTTATAGATGCACAGCACCTCGCGATTGCGCCGCAGCCGGAGCTGGGTCGCCACGAGGTGAACGACCACGAATTCATCGCGGACGTCGAACGGGACGAGCGTTTCCGACCCATCCGGGCGCACCATGTAGATGGCGGGAATTTCATGATTGCCCGGGAAGCGGAGCACCGTGAACTTGCCGTTGTCCGAGATCTCGGAGGGCTGCAGCGCGCTTGAGCCCTGGACCTTGTAGTTGAGATTGCGCGGACCTTCGATGACGCCGTGGTCGAGTGCGCCGCGCACTGCGCTTGCCTGCATCGCAGCGACGCGCTGGGCTTCCTGCGCGGCTTGCATCCGGGCTGCGCGTTCCGCCTCATCGCGGGGATAGCGGAAGCGCACCTGGAAGAAGGCATCCGAACTTGCGCTGCTGATCGCGCCGCGCCGGGTGGTCAGCTCGAACGCATAGTTGCGCAGTTCTCCGCCGTGGTTGGTGGTGACGATGAGGTTGGTGGGGCCAGCGCGCTCGCGCGGCTTGAGAAAGAGGATATGTCCGGCAACGGCCACTTCCCATGACACGGTGTCGCCAAGGGCCACATGCTCGATCGTCTCGCCGTCGCCGAGCACGATCTGGGTCGCCGTGCGGAAGGTGCCGACAATCCGGTAGACATGCGTCTCCTGATAATCGACGAATTTGACCCGCGGGTCGGCCGGTCCGCCGCGAGGTGTGTCCTCGGCCAGAGCGGGCTGGGCACCGAGGAGGCACATTGCTGCAAGGGTCAGGAGCCGCTTCACCGGACCACCTCCGGATCGGCTCGATAATTCTCGACCTGGAAGCCGAGCGGATTGCGATAGCGATCGCCCTCCGCCATCGGGGCATTGGTGTAGCGAAAGGTGATGGTCGCGATCCAGTCGCTGTTCTGGATGTTCGTGTCGGTCTGGACCGTGCGGGTGAACCGGACATTGGCGACGCGGTCGTTGATGAAGCTGATGTTGCGAACACGGGCCTGGACCGTCGCTCCCTTGCCCCATGTCACCTGCGGACTCGACGGGTTGTCGTCGTTGAAAAACCGGCCCCAGCGCTGCTGTTCACCCGGCTCGGACAGGATCGCCACCGCCCGGAAATTCTCTTCGGCCGCCGCCGGCAGCCAGCTCTCGCGTGCCCGGACATATTGTGCGAGGAAGAATTTAGTGACGGCTTCGTCGTAGCGCATCGGCTGCTGGGTGAGGGCCGTCTGCACATCGACCGCGCCCGTCGTCTGGTTGACCCGGATGATATAGGGCATGACCGTCTTGAGCGGCGCGAGGCCTGCCAGCGCCAGTGCCTCGGCCGTGCATGCCAGCAATGCGAGGACGGCGACGCCCCAGGCGATCCGTTCCGAGCGCAGCGACTTGCGCTGACGATCCTGGTCCCATGAGCGTGCATGGCCGAAATAGAGTTCGGCGTCGCTTGCTGGCACGCCCTCGCTTTGACGCCGCATGATCAACAGCTCCCATAAGTGGTGGTCTGATCTCGCGACGAAATCTTGTCGGGCGGCGGCGCGGAGGCTGGGACCGGCGGTGGCGGCGATCCACCGGCCGGCGGTTTGACCTGCGGCACCGGGGGCGGGGCAGGGGGCGCGACGACCGCTGGGACAGGCGAGCCGGGCAGCACGCTGCCGTAGACATTGGCGTCGCGTAGATGCCTGCCGTTGCAGATTGGCAGCTTCTTGGGTCCCGACGCGCCATGTGTGGCCATCGGTGCGACAGCGGCGAGGAGCGCGACGCCCTGGAGGATGCGTGTCGTCAGCGGTTTGGACATTGGCGTATTCCTCATGATCATCATGCGCGGCTCACCGTGCCGCCGCGTTGCGCGGCACGTTCGAGATTGCGGCTGTTTCGGGAGATTCGGCGCTGCTGGAAGGGCGCGGCCATGGTGCTCCACGCCGAACCCGCGAATGCGCCGACACCTGCGGCCGCGCCGCCGGCTATGCCGGTCGCGATCGACGGCGCCTGGAAAAAGAAGATCGTGCCGAGGAAGATATAGACGGCGAACATGATTGCGCCGAGTGCCGCATCGGCCACACCTTCTGAGGAGGTTATGGCGAGTGCGCCGAGATCGGTAATCAGCGCCGTAATTGCGATGATCACTGCCATCAGAACGATGTAGTTAAAAGCCTGCCCCAGCCATCCATGGAAGAAGCGGCGTGTTGTTTCGAATAGAGATAGGGCGATAAATATCGGCCCAAGCGCAACGATGATCGCAAGCGCAACCTTGGCGAATACGGTGATGGAAAACCCAATCGCAGCCGATAGACCGGCCAAAGCCTTCAGGCCTAGACTTAGGGTATAGAGTACAAGTTTATATGGATTAATGTCACTGTATGTCGCGGCTTCGGTCTCAATCCGCGCAATGATCGCATCAGCCTGACCATAATAATCATCAAAGACGTTTCCGACACTGGTCACTGTACGCCCCGCGAGGGCTTGCGAAATAGCGTCGGGCATCCCGTGGAAGAGGGGGTTTGTAATCCATTCCGAATACGCCACGGTCGTGGCCGCGAGGTATAGCAGGCAGAGCTTCACCATTCGGTAGAAGAGTTCGCCCCATGGCTCGCTCACGATCCCGCGCATGACCATGTAGCCGAACAGGGCGATATAGATGACTAGCCCGAGCGCCAGCGGGCCGCGCACGACCTCGATGACGTTGGTCAGGCGCTCGTTGAGGAACAGATCGAGCTTGCCGTCGATGCTAACATAGAGCGTCGTGAAGAGACCGTCCTCCATTACCGAACGTCCGATTTTCCTGGACGAGGCGATAGCGAACGTAGCTTCAAGTCCAAGGTTCTCACGCTTTGAGCGTTCGAGCACTCCTGAGGGTCGGGATGGGTCCCATCTGCGCAACTTTTCAGCACTTCGGCGAGTTCTTCAGGATGCGACTTCAAATATTCCTTTCCCCTTGGAGGCTGCTGGCACGCGAGGAGCAGCATAGGCAGCGACAAGACTACCAAGACGGATGCAAGGGGCTTCATGGCTTGAGGCTCCCGAGCTTTGACGCCAGAATTCTTTCGCTTTCCTGTTGCGACCGAATGTCTTGTTCGGCTCGCTGTCGCATCGCTAGCGCTTGAAGCTGGACGGAATCATTCTGGATATGCGCATTCTCGACACCGACGCGGGCCTGGATATCCATCACATCCTTGGCGTCGGACGCTGAATCGAGCGAAGTGCGCAGCTCCTCCAGACCGGCCGTACGCTGAGCGGTCACACCATAGGCTGCCTCGGCAATAGCCGCATCCCGCGATGCCAGATCCCCATTGCGCAAAATGGTGTCACGGCCGGAGCGCTCGTAAGCGGTCGCATCCGGCCGTAAATCGGGGAGATCGACCCGGTTGGCCGAACGGATGCGGTTGGCCGAGCTGGCAAGACTGCCCAAGCCGCTCATATCCGACGACATCAATCGCTGAATGTCGCGAGCCTCGCTCGGCAGAAGATGCCGGACAGCGTCGGTGCTGAGCGAACTGGCAATCTTGTTGACGTTGGTCAGCTTGTTGACGCTGTCGAACATATCGGTCGCCTGCGCGATCTGCGCCTTGCCCTGCTCGATCATCGCGAGCGTGTTCTTCACGGTCGAAAGGGTCTGGAGGAAGGTGTTGGAATCGTAGACGGGGATGCCCTGAGCGCTGGCCGGGGTGCTCAGCGCCAGCAAACCGCCAATCGCGAGGATCGAAAAAGCTCTCATCTTTCTATCCTTTCCTTCTGTTCGCGGTCGCCCGCTGCTCGTGAAAAATGGGCAACCAACGCGCCGGATCGTCACCATGTTCGCGGCGCACTGCGTCAAGAATTCCAACCGTCGCCGTGGTGCCGGAGAGCACCGCAAGCTCGTCACCAAGACCGGCGAGATCAAGCTCGACGACGATCGAGTCATGGCCTTGTTTGATGAGGAAGCGCCGGCTCTCGGGGATCAGATCGCTGCGGATCAGCTTGAACTCGGCGCGGGTGAGGCCGAGGCCATCAATATAGTCGGACTCCCGGCCATAGGGGTTGGGCAGCAGGATCTTGGTCGCGACCTGTTCCATGATGCTGTGGGAAATGTCGGAGCGCAGCGCGTCGGCCGGGCTTTGCGTGCCGAACACCAGAAAGGCGTTCTGCTTACGGTAGGTTTTCAGACCATCCTGCGCGAACGCGCGGAAGGCTTCATCGCCGAGCGCTTTCCAGAATTCGTCGATGTCGATCACCAGTCTGCGGCCGTCGAGCAGCGCGTCGATGCGGTGGAACATATACATCATGAGCGGCGTGCGGATCTCGGCATTGTCGAGGAAATCAGTCATGTCGAAGCCGATGAACCGCGCTTCGAGCGTCAGTTCGTCTGCGTTATTGTCGAACACCCAGCCCAACGCGCCGCCGCGCGCCCATTTCTCGAGACGCGCGCCGATGCCCTCGGGATCGCGCTGCCCCAGCAATTGCCGCAAGGCGAGGATCGATCGCTCTTCGGGGGGCAATCGGCCGATCGATAGGATGCCATCGTCGATCATGCGCTCCTGCATGACACCGAGCTGGCCACCAACGGGCGTGACCAGTTGGCGTATCAGTCGACCAAGGAACGTGATGTTGCCCGGTGACTGATCGAGCGCACGCAGGGGCGCGAAGCCGGTCGGCACGCCATTGCGCAGGGCAAGATAGGTGCCGCCCGATGCGCGTACATAGATTTCCGCGCCCCGGTCCTTGTCGATAAAGATCTGCTGGGCGCCGGTCTTCTCGAGCTGCGCCATCAGGAAATTCTGCACCACGGTCTTACCGCCACCCGACGGGCCGATGATCAGCGTGTGGCCGAGATCGTTGACGTGGAAATTGAAATAATAGGGCGACTGGGCTGCGGTCTTCATCAGTGCGATCGCAGCGCCCCAATGATTGCCATCGGCCCGACCGGCAGGGAAGGTGTGGAAGGGTGACAGGGCGGCGAAGTTGCGCGACGTGATGGCGGCAGGTCGGGCGCGCCAGGCAAAATTTCCCGGCAACTGCGACCAGAAGGCGGCCTCCAGCGCTGGTCCCTCGCGTGCTGAAACCAGGCCGGCATCGGCCAGCGCGGCGCGCGCCGTCGAGAGATTTTCGGCGAGCCGCTTCTGGTCTTCGCTGAACACGGCGAGCGAGAAGTGATGCTCGCCCAGCACGAACCGATTGCTCTGCAGATCATCGGCGGCATCGGCGAGCTCGAGCGCCTGGCTCGCTGCCGCATCTTCGGTCGATGCCATCTGGTTCTGGCGCCTGCGCAGTCGCTCGGACGCACGCGCCTTGCCCATGAACGCGAAGGACTGGGTGACGACGAACGCGAAATCCTGCGAGAGAAGCGCGTTGACCTGCCCCGATCGCGTCATGGCCGGATATTCGCGGATACCGAACAGGCCGACGAAGCGGCTATCGGCATGGGCGCGAACCTCGACCGTCTCGCGGCCGAAGATCACCCTTTCGCCGTAGATCGCCGATCCCAGATGACCACGAACAAGCGGGACGCGCGTCGCGCGCCCCATCATGACGAGTTCCAGCACCTCGAGCGGCTGCGAGAACATGAGGCCGCGATGTTCGTACAAACCCAGTCGCTGTGGCCTGCAACGCGCGAGCAGCTTCTCTATATCGCGCGCCTTGTCCTCGAAACGAACGAGCTCGTCCTCGTCGACCTCGGTTCCCTCTTTGCGGGCACTGGACAGGCGACGCAGCAAGACCCCTGTGCGGTCGGCCGAGCCAACGGACGGGCGCATCACCAGCGTCAGATAGAGCTCGTTGACGAACATGCGCTTAGCGGTGACCCGCGCGCGATATTTGGCATCGAGATCGGCGGCGAACGTAGAGCGAAACTCGCCCTCGGGATAGTCGGTGACCGGGCGGCGCACGATATGCGTCCAGATCGCGAGACGATCGTCGGCGATGTTGCGCAACGTCCCGTTGAGCTTCTCATGCCAGTCGTTCAGCTGAGCGGGATCGGCTGTCTCGAAGGCGATGCCGTCCAGCCTGAACATCATCATCAGGTCGCGCCCGTCGAGCGCGATCACCTGCGCATCGACGTGCCGCGCATAAGGCAGATAGCGCGCAGGATCCGCCTCGTTCTTGAGGATGCGCCACGGAGTACGCGCCGCATCGCGCGAGAAGGCACGACTAGCCATGCAGAAAGCCCTTTCGGCGTGCGCCCTGAGTGGGGAGGGGAGAGTAGGAACTGCCACCCCACCAACCGCGGTTGCGGCATCGCGCCTTCGTCATCGTCCAAAGCCACAGCAGCCGGAAGGCATTGGCGTCGTGGCGGACGATCAGGCGGGCGATCGCAAGAAACGCGCCTGCGAGTGCCAAAGCGTAGAGCGGATTGCCGCTTATGATGAGGGTCAGGCAGGATGCGAGTGCGATAGGCAGCGACGCTTCGATCGGAACGCCCATCCACATCGTCGGCCGCGTCACTGCCAGGAAGAGCGTTTCTTCACGCAGCTTGTCGTCGTTGACCATGATGGCCTCACGCACCGCCGGTGATGGTGTCGACGATCCACTGCGCGCTGAACACGATGAAGATGCCGACGATGACGGTGACGAGAAGACCGAGGCTGGCGCGGCCAGTGAAGAACATGAAGCCCACGATGACCACCGCGATCACCGCGATCGTCTTCGCAAACGTGCCGGTCAGCCAGGTCTTGATGTTGTCCGCCATGGAGGTGATGCCGTCGGCGGCCTGCGCATAGGCCGGGTCTGTCAGCACAAGCGAGACGAGAACCGCCGCTAAAAGCAGCGTGAAATACTGGGAGAATGATCGCGCAGACGCGGAGTGCGCAGCAGCAGGCAAGGGCGGTGTGGCGATCATTCGGGCTGTCCTTTCAATGGGGCGGTTTGAGACGAGCCGAACACCATCAGCGTCGCAGTTTGCGCGACGGCCGAGGTGTTCCAGCTTTGATCGGGTGGATCCGCTACTGGCGAGGGGGTAGGAGCCGGGCTCTGTGCCGCTTTCGCTATCGGCGCGTCTGCCATGGCAATGCCTGCACGTTGCCGGATTTGCGGTATGATGCTGCTCGACGAGGCGTAGACCTTGCCGACATAGCCATTGGCAAAACCCTTCCAGCGGTTGCCGGTATTATACATGGACATGGCCGTGGCGATCGCATCCTCGGTGGAGCGGCTGGACTTCGCCACACTGGTGTAATTCTCGGCGAGCACGCGTGCCGATGCGGCGAGGTTTCGGCACGGTTCGAAAGCGTCCTCGATCGACAGGTTCAACGGCTTGAGATTCGCGCTGTTGATCTGGCCAAGGCCGAGATCGATATTGTAGCCGCGCGCGATCAGCGACCGGGCGGACGCGATGGCCGACGCGCGATCGGACACCTTCGGCGCCGCGACGCCCTTGGCGTTCACGCCGATGGCATAGGGATCGAAATGACTTTCGGTGTAAACCAGCGAGACGAGAGTTTCTGCCGCGACCGTGGGCGCGCATTGCCGCGCGAGCGCGACCACGGCTGCAAGCTCGAGCATCATCGGGGCGTCGTTCCCGGTTCGATGGCGGCTTGGGGCAAGCGCTCTATATTGGCGAGCGAGTAGGTCGTCTGGCGGCCGTCGGCGAAGGTCATGACCACGCGGCGTCGCGTCGCCGAGTTGCGATCATAGACCTTGGTCTTGGCAACGCCCCCGCCAGAGCAGCCGGGGAATGAACCGCCCAGGGCAAGTCGTTCCCAGAGCTTCACCATTGGCGGGACGCAAGCACCATATTGCGTCGCCCCGCCGGGGTTTGAGAGGCAAAGCAACACCTGGCAGCCCAGATCATTGGCCTGCGCTGGTGTTGCGGGCATGCACAGTGCCATGGCGGATGCGATGATGGCGTGACGCCTATGCAGCATGCTTGCCTCCATGCCGCTGTCAGTGCAGGGCAAGGACAGCGGCTTATTTGAATGAAAGTCGCGCTACTTTTGAGCCGTTTAGCGCCGTTTGACGCAATCCCCCCACTTAGGGGGAACGAGGTGGCACCTGGCTCTGGTTCATCCGACGGACTGTAGGAAAGCCACAAGGCCGCGCACGACGCATGCCCAGTTGGACCTGACTTTATCGACAGCAGAATTGAGCATTCCGACGAGGGTGAGGGGCCTTCGTCGGCGTAATCATTCAGATGTGGGGGACGCGATGATAGAGGACAGTTACTGCTCGATCAGTCGAGCATCGCTCGCGGCTTCTCGGTGATGACGAGGGGGTAGTGTTCGGGTTGCGACGCTACTGGTTACAGCATTGCGTCGATATTGAGATGCCCGTCTCGCACCGCGCGCAGCACAAGCTGGGTCCGCCGCCGCACACCATAGCGCCGCCGTGCGCCCTCGACATATTCATGCACAGTGTCGCGGCTGAGCCCGAGTATCTGGGCTGCCTCCCAATCGCTTTTACCCTGTCCGACGAGCGCGATGCAGTCGATCTGTCGGGGGCTGAGCGGCACCGGTTCATAGCTCAGACGCTCCTCTCCGAGGATCGCGCGACCGCGATCAAAAGCGATCGTGCCGATCAAGCGGGCGGCAAGAGCATCCTCTCCCGAAATTTCGTCATCGTTTGCGCGTGCAACAGAGAAAAGCGCGTCGGGCTCATCAGCCATGCGGATCGGCATAGTGAAGCCCTGGCGCAGCCCGTGATCGCGCCCCTTTGCCAATGTAGCAATCTGGCGGGTGCTGGGATCGATGAATTCCCCGATCTGGTTCCAGTTCAGCCCGGACGGCGTTTTGCCCACGGCAGCGTGGACCGGATCATCGAGGTAGAGCCTGGTCTCGATCACTTCGTCGAGCCATTTGACAGGATATGTCGTCAGCATCAGCGCATTCTTGCTGCGTTGTACCAGATCGACATTATGCAGGAGGGCAAACCAGCGGAAACCAAAGTCCCTGACAATTGCGTCCACGAGGTTTGAAAGTTGGTCGAGCGTTGTCGCCAGTTTTGAACTCTGCTCGAAGGCGCCGATAGTCGCCAAGCGGCCGATGTCGCGCGTGCCCTGCATGAATTCAGGCTCGACGGACGGATAGACGACGTCTAGCCCAAAATCGGTGAGTTTACTGATATTTGCGATCAGATGCGTGCTGCCTGAGATATTGTGGTGTCAGTCAGGCGATCCGGAAATAGGCTCTCCCTTTCTGAAACAAACAAGCAACACGCGGCGTATTTTTCTGCTGGCTCAGCCACCGCGCTGGAAGCCTGCGTTGGGCCACCAGCCTTGGAGATCCCGGCAGGTTTCACCATCCCCAGCCGTTGACCCTCAACCGGTTCGATAATAAGAATTATGTTAAATAAATCAATATGTTAGGTCTGCGGCGGCAATGGCTTTTGCCGCCGCAGACCTTCAAGTGCCTCAGTCCGGCAGCTTGTAGGCGATGACAAGGTCACCGCGGTCAAGCGATTGCCGCGCGCCGCCCGCCGTCACAACGACATATTGCTTCTTCGTCTTTGGAGAGACGAAGGTCATCGGCGTTGCCTGTCCACCAACGGGCATCCGCTTCGCCAGCAGCTCCTTGCCGGTGCGCACGTCGATCGCCCGCAGGTAATAGTCGGTGGTCCCGGTGTAGAAGATCAGGCCCGATCCGGTGGTCAGTGCGCCCGACAGCGTCGGCGTTCCGATCGGGATACGCAGATGCGTCTTGATGCCAAGCGGACCTGTGTCCTGGGTCGTGCCCAAGGGCTTTTGCCAGACGATCGCGCGCGTCTTGAGATCGATCGCGGTCATGGTCCCGAACGGAGGATTCTGACACGGCACGCCAAGCGGCGACATAAACCCGGTGAGAAGCGCACCGTAGGGCGCACCGGCTTGCGGGTTGATCCCGTCGTGTCCCGCACCACCTTCGACCTTCGGCTCACCCAGGATGCGGTCGGTTTCCGCTCTGGGAACAAGACGCAGGATTTGCGCAAGGCGGATGTCATTCACGATCAGATAGTCGTTGGTGCGATTGACGCTGGCCGACCCCCAATTCATGCCGCCGTAGAAGCCCGGCCACTGCAGCGTGCCTTCGAGCGACGGCGGTGTCATGTCACCTTCATAGCGCAGCTTGCGGAAAGCAACGCGACACCAGAGCTGGTCGAACATGCTCACGCCCCACATCCGGCGCTCGCTCAGAGGATCAGCACCAATGACAGGCATGCCAGTCGAATAAGGCTGGGTCGGCGAATAGCGCTCGCCGGGGATCGAACCCTTGGGCACGCGACGCTCCTCGACCGGCGCTACCGGTCGGCCGGTACGCCGATCGAGGACGAAGATCTGGCCGCGCTTGGTGACCTGGATCAGCGCAGGCGTGGTGCCGCCCTTTCCGTTCGGAATATCGTAAAGCGTAGGCTGAGCGGGGACGTCATAGTCCCAAAGATCATGATGCGTGGTCTGGAAGGCCCACCGTTCACGACCCGTCTTGAGATCGAGAGCAACGACGGAGGACGAACGCGCGTCCTCGATCGCAGTCCGCTCGCCACCCCAGAAGTCCGGCGTGCTGTTGCCCGTCGGCAGGTAGATCAGCCCGAGCTGTTCATCGACCGTGAGGCCCAGACGTTCGGCGTGCCGCGAGTGTAGGTCTGTCCTTCGGGCGGCTCGCCAGTAATGTTGGGATTGCCAATGTCCGAACGGCAGACTTCGGCTCGTCGCCTAGGATGTTCTCAGTATTTCCAGCTTAGCGTTGTCTGGCGAACAAATCTTGAGGTGAGGCCTCGTAGGCTTCTGCCAGGATCGAGCGATCGGCGGCCGTCAGAGAGATGATCGACTGAACCGCCGACCAGGCAAAGCCCACATTGGTGCGATGGCTGGCGCGGTGGATCGGGTCGCTCGCATAGAGGCGTCTCGCCTGGAAGCGCTCCACCCAGTCTTGCGGATAGTCGACGATGTGGACCGAGCGAACCGCAGGCTTCAGGTCGACATGATGGACCAGGGCATAGTGCCGAAAGCCCATGGCCTTCGTGATTTCGGCCATCAGGTCAGACAAGGCCGTAGCGTCCTTGATCGCGCCAGCGACAGCGCAGAAATCCTGAACTTGCCCAAGCCCGATCATCATATGGCCGGCGAGATCAGAGCAGCGCTTCCATGTTGAGATGACCATCGCGAACCGCGCGCAGCACCAGCTGCGTGCGTCGTCGCACGCCATAACGCCTGCGGGCCGATTCAACATATTCGTGCACGGTGTCGCGGCTGAGGCCGAGGATCTGGCCGATCTCCCAGTCGCTTTTGCCTTGCGCGACGAGCGCGATGCATTCGACCTGGCGAGGGCTGAGAGGGACGCAGGCCAATGGCCCTGCCCTTTCGCCAAGCAGCTCGCGCGCCCGATCATAAGCGACCGAGCCGAGCAGACGGGCGGTCAGAACCTCCTCTGCGCTGAGCGGCTCGTCGCGCGATCGGGCGGCGGTAAAGATCGCCTCGGGTTCCCCCGGGGTCCGGATTGGCAAACTGTAGCCGGACGCAAGGTCATGGTCCCTGGCGCGGTCGAGGATGCTTCGCTGGCGCGGCGTGAGCTCCAGCACGTCGCCGATCCGGTCCCAGGCGAGCCCTGACGGGGTGCGAGCGCAGGCCGCATGGATCGGATCTTCGAGATAATGGCGTTCTTCGAGAACTTCCTCGAGCCAGGCCGATGGATAGGTTGTGAGGAACAGGCTTTGCTCGCCTCCGCGCCGAAGGTCGATATTGTGAAGCAGCGTGAACCAGCGGAAGCCAAGATCGCGCACGGCGGCATCGATCGTGCCATGTAAATCGCCAAGGGTTTCAGCACGCTGACAGTCCGCCGCAAAGCGCGTGAGATCATCAAGGCGGCCGCAGTCTTTTATCCTGTTCGCCATAGGCGACGGAAGCTCGTCCGCGAGGAGACGGCTCGTCCAGACCTAAGCGGCGAGCGCCATGATTATCAGGATGAGTTGAGAACGATTCGCAACAATCTACGATTAGAATGGATCGCCTATGACACTTTATCCGCTGGCAAAGTGTCATAGCTGACAACCCGTCTGCGGCCGCCGATTTGGGATTCACATTGATCCTGCTTTGTGCTTGATTCCATCATGTTATGTTTCATGCAGGCAAGCCTCTTGAACCCTCCATTGGCTGTGATGTCGCGGCCGTGCTCGAGACGCTGGCGACCGTATCGAGCCGGCCCCGTTATGCCTTCATGCTGCTCAACCTGATCGCCCAGGTGGCGGGGCCAGATGGAAGCGCCGGTCCCTGGGTCAGGCGGAACGATGGGCTCGTTTCCCTGCGCGATTGGCTATGCGACGCATTGACCCCGATGGCCCAGCGTGGTCCGCGCAGCATTACGCTGGCCGAGCGGGTCGAGAGCGACCTCGCTAGAAACGGACTGCTCCCCGGCGATCTGGAGAAAAGGCGCGGCGTGATCGCGGAGGAAATGCGGGCACGCATTCGCACAGCCGGCAAGAGTAATCTCAGTCGCGCCGTTTCCGAACTGGTGAATGCAGGCCTGCTCCGCCGACATTATCAGGGCTATCGCGTCGACCATCGGAACCGTGGCGGCCAGCGCCACGCCGTCTATACCTTGATCGGCGATGCTCTGCGTCTAGTGCCGGGCATCAGCTCCACACCGAATCTGCCCGTGCAAGGCGAACTTGCCCTCCCAAGATGATTGCGCAGTCGAACCGGGGTTGCTGCAGTAGTGTGCTGTGAGGTCGGGTAACGATGTCCGAATAATAAGGCCAGTCAGAACGTCAGCATTGACCTTGCCGGCAATTACATCAGCCATTCCCGTCAAAGGATCGCCATGGCCTTCTTCGACGCGAATGGATTGTCAGATTCGGAATGAAGCCGGGCACGCGAGCCATATAATCGCGGTAAACCTCGCCGAAGCTGGCTAGCGCCTCCTTTTCCTCATGCCGAGCCAGCCGAATATACATCACGACGAGCACCGGAAACATAGCAAGGGTCAAAAGGGTCGGCCATTGTAGCAAAAAGCCGAGCATGACGAGAATGAAGCCGACATATTGCGGGTGCCGGATCCGGGCATAAATCCCAGTAAGGGCCAATTGGTGTTTGCGCTGACTCAAGTGAAGGGCCGTCCATGCAACCGAGATCAGCCAGTAACCCACGCCGATCAGCACAAAGCTGGCGATGTGGAATGGACCGTAATGGGGATTAACTCGCCAGCCGAACATCATCTCCAGGAGATGTCCAGCATCGTGGCTCCACCAGTCGACAGCGGGGAAATACGACTGGAGCCACCCCGAAAGCACGAAGATCGTGAGCGGGAAGCCATACATTTCCGCGAAGAGCGCTATGATGAAAGCGCTGAACGCCCCCAAACTGCGCCAGTCTCGTTTAGTTGCCGGCTTGAAGAAGCTGAACGCAAAGAGGATGAAAACGGCGGCGTTAACCAGCGCGAGCCCCCACAGACCATAGCCATAGTCGGCGTGCGTCATCGCGACTCTCCTTCGATGCGGCCGTTGGGATTGGCCGGTAAGCCGGCGGGTGCCTGACCGGGCTCATGGCCATGCTGATGCCCACCATGGCCGCGGTGCATGAACAGGTGCATGAGCGGGCAGGCGAGCAGGATGAGATAGGGCAGCACACCCAGGAAGTGCGCGGTATACTCGGTGAGGAGGAAGAAGCTAGCGACGAGCAGGAAGCCGATCAGAACGATCTTGCCGCGCTTGCGCATGCGATGGTCATGTTCGCCCATATGCCGTCCTCTTCTGGTCAACGTCCGGGCAGCATAGGCTCGAGTCCAAGGAGCAAGGTATAAGTAGAGACCGAAGTCCCCCGGGCATCGCGCAGGCATGGGTAAGGCGATCGATGGGATCGGCCATCGGCGTTCGGGCGACGCAGCTGTCGGGGAGCAGCAGTCGTGCTGCGGATTTTGCGTATAGGCGTGCGGCGTCCGCGAACCAATGCTGCGCTCACGAACATAATCGTGAGAGGCAGGCCCGCGTCCATGCAAAAGAGAAAGAAACGGCACCATTCCCGCGTGACCATCTTCGAGCGTGAAGCAAGGATCGATCTGGCCAAGCGCCCGGCCGATGGTCTCGGCGTTGCCTTTCTCGGCGCATCGGGAACGGTCACAGGGTCGCGTTATCTGGTGGACGATGGTGAAACTCAGATCGTGGTCGATTCCGGCCTGTTTCAGGGACCCAGGGATCTGCGCCGCCTTAATTGGGCATCGATCCCACCCGAAGTCGCGGATGTCGGCCAGGTGCTGCTGACCCACGCCCATCTCGATCACTCGGGCGCACTACCGCGCATGGCGCGCCTGGGCTGGGACGGGACCGTCCTTGCCACGCGGGCGACCGCGGCCCTGTGCGAGCTCCTTCTTCCCGACAGCGGCCATCTGCAGGAAAAGGATGCGGAGTTCGCCAACCAGCACGGCTTCTCCAGGCACCAGCCGGCGCTGCCCCTCTACACCCAGGCCGACGCGCGTCTGGCATTGCAGCTCTTCCGCCCGATCGAGTTCGGAGCGTGGCATGCAGTCACGGACGGCATCAGGGTGCGCTACCATCGCGCCGGCCACATCCTCGGCGCGGCGTCGATCGAGATCGACTGGAAGGGGCGGACAATCCTCTTCTCAGGCGACATCGGCCGTTACGGCGATGCGGTGATGAAGGATCCCGAGCCGCCCGCGCGCGCCGACTATGTCCTAGTGGAATCGACCTATGGCGATCGGCGCCACGAGCAGGTCGATCCGACAAAGACGCTTGGAGATCATGTCGAACGATGCGTCGAGAGAGGCGGGACGGTGGTGATTCCGGCCTTCGCCGTGGGACGGGTTCAGTCGCTTCTCTATCATTTCTCGCGTCTGCGCGCGCAGGGACGCCTCCGCGACATCCCGATCTTCCTCGACAGCCCGATGGCGATCAACGCGAGCGGGCTGATGTGCGATTTCATGGACGAGCATCGCCTGGCCCGCGCCGAGTGCGAAGCGGCGTGCAGCGTCGCGCACTATGTGCGCGAAGTGGAGGAATCCAAGGAACTCACCGCCAACCCCGCTCCCAAGGTCATCATCTCGGCCAGTGGAATGGCAACGGGCGGCCGCGTGCTCCACCATCTCAAGCGCTTCGCGCCGGATGGGAAGAACCTCATCCTCTTCTCAGGCTTCCAGGCGGCGGGCACCCGCGGCGCCGCCATGATCGGGGGCGCCCGGACGATCAAGATCCACGGCGAGTATATCCCGGTCGAAGCCGATGTCGCCAACCTGACGATGCTTTCGGCGCATGCCGACAGCGACGAGCTCATGCGCTGGCTCGGGTCGCTGCAAGAGCCCCCGCGCCATGTCTATGTCACGCATGGCGAGCCGACCGGCGCCCAGGTCCTGGCGAAGCGTGTCTCGGAGAATCTGGGCTGGGCATGCAGCGTACCGGCGCTGGGTAGCTGGGGCATGCTCGCGTGAAGCCCGGGATCATCGAGGACGCCGAAGTAGAGCCTGTCGCGACGACGCTGCGGGCACACCGCCTCGGCCTGTCGGCTGCCGGAGGTGATCTGATCGCGGTCATGCGCCAAGACTGTCCCGTCTGCCGCTCGGAAGGTCTCGCGTCGCGCGCGCAGGTCGCGCTGCACGCCGGCGGGCGGGAAATCGTCGTCTCGCTGCTGCACAGTTCCGCGGAGGCTCCAGCGCCCGGCGAGATCGGCCTGTCCGAATCCGCATGGCGGCGGCTCGGCGTCAGCGAGGGCGATCCGGTCGAGATCGCGCACGCCCAGCCTCTCGCCTCGCTCGCCGAAGTGCGTCGGCGCATCTATGGCAATCGTCTCAGTGAAGGGGCTTTTTCAGCGATCATGACCGACATCGCCGAGCGACGCTATAGCGATGTCCATCTCTCGGCGTTCATCACGGCATGCTCAGCGGTCCCGCTCGATACGGACGAAACGATCAGCCTGACCAGGGCGATGGTCGATGTCGGCGAGCGATTGCAGTGGTCCGGAGCGGTCATCGTCGACAAGCATAGCGTCGGTGGATTGCCGGGCAATCGCACCACGCCGATCATCGTCTCGATCATGGCCGCGGAGGGCCTGATCATGCCCAAGACATCGTCGCGGGCGATCACCTCGCCGGCCGGCACGGCGGACACGATGGAGGTGCTTGCACCTGTCGACCTCGACGTTTCCGCCATCCGCAAGGTGGTCGAGCGCGAAGGCGGCTGCATCGCCTGGGGCGGCGCCGTCAATCTCAGCCCGGCCGACGATGTGATCATCGGCGTTGAACGAGTGCTCGATATCGATGCCGTAGGGCAGATGGTCGCCTCGGTGCTGTCCAAGAAAATCGCGGCCGGTGCGACCCATCTGGTCATCGATATCCCGGTCGGGCCGACCGCCAAGGTACGCGGAACCGATGCCGCCGATACGCTCGAGCGCGCGCTGAGCTCGGTCGCCCAAGCCTTCGGGCTTCGCACGCGGGTGATGCGCGGCCCCGGCGCGGAGCCGATCGGACGGGGCATCGGCCCGGCGCTCGAGGCGCAGGATATCCTTGCCGTCCTCCAGGGGCAGCCGGGCGCCGAGGATCTCGCCCACCGGGCCTGCGAGCTGGCGGGAGGACTGCTTGAGCTCGCTGACGCGGCCCCGGCCGGCGAAGGCTATGCGCGTGCGCGGGCGTGTCTCGAAAGCGGCGGGGCCTGGGCCAAGTTCCAACGTATCTGCGAAGCGCAGGGCGGCATGCGGGCTCCACCGGTCGCCCGGTTTCAGCAGGATATGATCGCTCCCTATAGCGGCCGCCTGGTGAGTATCGACAATCGCAAGCTCGCGACGGTCGCGAAGCTCGCCGGCGCGCCGGTGGCCAAGGCCGCTGGCGTCGCACTGCAGTGTCGGCTGAACCAGATGGTGGATGCCGGGGCTCCCTTGTGTAGCATTCATGCCGAGAGCCCGGGCGAGCTCGACTATGCGGCGGCCTATGCCGTGAGCGACGGGCCGATCTTCGGGATTGAAGCGCTATGAACCGTCCCGTCCTGTTCGCGCTGCCTGGCAGCGAGGCCCTGGCACAGCCGCTATCCGCCGCGCTCGATGCAGAGGTCGGCACGATCGAGCATCGTCAGTTTCCTGACGGGGAAACCTATCTCAGGGTCGGAAACGACGTCAGCGACCGCGAGGTCATCCTGCTGTCCAGTCTCGATCATCCGGACGCCAAGCTGTTGCCGCTGCTGTTCGCAGCCGACACCGCGCGCGATCTTGGCGCTCGCAGGATCGGGCTCGTCGCCCCTTACCTCGCTTACATGCGCCAGGACATACGCTTCCATGCCGGCGAGGCGGTGACGTCGCGAACCTTTGCTGCGATCCTGTCTCGCCATCTCGACTGGCTGGTGACGGTCGATCCGCATCTCCATCGCTACCATGAATTGTCGGAAATCTACCGCATCCCAACCCAGGTTGTTCATGCCGCGCCGTTTTTGGCCTCGTGGATCAAGCGCAATGTCGCTCGCCCGCTGATCATCGGTCCGGACCTGGAAAGCGAACAGTGGGTCTCGCAGGTGGCGGCCGATGCCGATGCTCCGTTTCTCGTGTGCGAGAAAATCCGATCCGGCGACCGTCACGTCACCATCTCGATTCCGAATGCCCCAGCGTTTCTCGATCGCCAGCCGGTGCTGGTCGACGATATCGCCTCATCCGGTCGGACCCTCACCGAGGCGGCGCGCCAACTGGTCGGCATGGGGTTCGCGCGACCGGATTGCGTGGTCGTGCATCCGCTTTTTGCCGGCGATGCAGCGCAGGTTCTGGGTGGGCTTGTCGAAAGGATCGTCAGCACGAACGCGGTTGCACATGCGTCGAATGATATAGACGTCATGCCAGCGATCGCGGAGGCCGTTCGCCACCGGATTGAATGGCGTGCTGCGCGTCAGTTCTAAGACGGAAATGAACGCCCGGCAAACGCTGTGCGCGTCCTCATCCATTGACCCTAAACGAGTCCGAACCAATCTCCTGAGATCTCCCTTTCGGAGAAAATCGCGGCAGGGAAGGAGGATATGTCGTGTCGCACACACGCTCGTTCATCGATCCCCTCGACGTTGCTGGGCACCTGAAGCTTGAGCCCGAAGTAAAGCGCGCCACCCTGCTATCCTGGGCGTCCGATCGCGCAGCCGTCAAGGGCCAACCCGCCCCCCTCGCCCGCCGGGCGCCAGTAACCCGCTGCCGGTCGACGATGTGATGGAAGCGTAGCGATGGCTCGATCGCGCCGAGGGCGGCGCGGGCAACTCGCATGCATCGTCCGGAGCAGAGACCCGGCAATGAGCCGCAGCGACCGCGGCATTGGTGTGAGCGGAGTAGCCGAACCCTCACAGTTTCGCTGTCCTTCGCCGTTTTGCCTCGCCAAATTTTTACTCTTGACCTGGGACCATAGTCCAACGTGCAGAGAAGTATCCCTTGAAGCGCTGCCCTCGCGGCACTGCGTATTGATCGATCTCGGGGGCTATGGGGAACAAGCGCGTCGTGCATATCGTCGATGACGAAGAGACAATACGAAAAGCACTAAGTTTCACGTTGCGGACCGCAGGGTTTGCCGTAGAAGCCTACGCTTCGGGGCCGGAGTTTCTGTTGAGCGCAGAGGACGCCGAGAAAGGCTGCGTGGTTCTCGACATGCACATGCCCGACATGGACGGCCTGCAGGTTCAGGCGGAGCTGACGCGACGCGGTATCGACATGCCCGTCGTGGTGCTGACGGGCAATGGCGATCCTACGCTCGCCGTACAGGCGATGAAGGCGGGCGCTGCCGACTTTCTCGCCAAACCGGTCGAGAAGGCCGCATTGCTCGGCGCGATCGACCGCGGCTTCAGCTGGCTTGAGAGTATAGCCCGTCGTGCCTCCGAACAGGCCGACGCTCTTTCGAAAGCCGCGAGACTGACGCAGCGCGAACGGGCCGTTCTGAGAGGAATTTCGCGAGGCTATCCAAATAGCCTTATCGCAGATGAACTCGGCGTCACGTCGCACACGGTCGAGCTGCATCGGGCCAGTCTGATGATCAAACTCAACGCGCAAAGCCTGCCCGACCTGTTGCGGATCGCTTTCGCCGTCGACCTGCACGAATCGACCGAAAACGGGCACCCCTAAAATTCTCGGCCGTGCGATGCCGGATGCTATGCGGATCGGGCCGCGGCCAGTTCGGCGATGATCGGACAATCCGGCCGCTCGTCGCCTTGGCAGCGCTCGGCCAGGTCGATTAGCGTGTCGCGCAGCGCCGTCAACGCCTCGGCTTTGCGCTGAAACTCATCGGCGCGGGCAAGGGCAAGCCGCTTCACCTCCGCGCTGGCACGGCCGGTATTGGCCCAAAGGCTGAGCAACGTGCGGATCTCCTCGATCGGGAAGCCGAGATCGCGGGCATTGGCGATAAACCGGAGGCGATGGAGGTCGCGCTCGCCATAGTCACGATAGCCAGCACCCCGACGCGCCGGCGCCGGGATGAGGCCGATCTTTTCATAATGGCGGATCATCCGCTCAGAGACGCCGCTCTGCCGTGACGTCTCGCCGATGTTCACAGTGCTTTCCGGTTGAGGCGCAGCGCGTTGGTGACCACGCTCACCGAAGAGAGCGCCATCGCCGCCGCCGCGATAATGGGCGAGAGCAGAATACCGAACAGCGGATAGAGCGCACCCGCCGCTACGGGCACGCCCGCGACATTGTAGATGAAGGCGAAGACGAGATTCTGGCGGATGTTCGACATGGTCGCTTGGCTGAGCCGCCGCGCCCGGACGATGCCAGTCAGGTCGCCCTTGAGCAGCGTGACGCCAGCGCTCTCGATCGCGACGTCGGTGCCGGAACCCATGGCGATGCCGACGTCGGCGGCGGCCAACGCGGGGGCGTCGTTGACACCGTCGCCGGCCATGGCGACGACCCGCCCCTCGCGCTTGAACCTGGCGACCACGGCGCTCTTCTGATCGGGCAGCACCTCGGCTTCGACCTCGTCGATGCCCAGGCGTCGGGCGACCGCTTCCGCGGTCGTGCGGTTGTCGCCGGTCAGCATGACCACGCGAATGCCCTCCGCCTTGAGCGCGGCGAGCGCTTCTGGTGTCGTGGCCTTCACCGGATCGGCGATCGCGAAGGCGCCGCCGACTGTGCCGTCGACCCCGATGAAGATCGCGGTGGCGCCATCCCGGCGCAGCGCGTCGGCCTGGCTGGCGAGCGCATCGGTCGCAACCCCTTTGTCGGCAAGGAACTGCGCATTGCCGAGGACGATGCGCCGCCCTTCGACCGTGCCGAGCGCGCCGCGCCCGGTCGGCGAGTCGAAGTCGATGACGTCGCTCGTGACGATGCCGCGATCCTTCGCGGCCTCGACGATTGCCAACGCGAGCGGATGCTCGGACGCCCGCTCGACCGAGGCGGCAAGACGCAGCAGCTCGGCTTCGTCGAAGCCGGGCGCCGGCACGACCTGGGTGACGGCAGGCCGGCCTTCGGTCAGCGTGCCTGTCTTGTCGACGACGAGAGTGTCGACCTTCTCCATATGCTCGAGTGCTTCGGCATTTTTGATGAGGACACCGAGCCCGGCGCCGCGGCCGACCCCGACCATGATCGACATCGGCGTTGCCAGCCCCAGTGCGCAGGGACAGGCGATGATCAGCACGGCGACCGCCGCCACCAGCCCATAGGCGAAGCGCGGCTCGGGACCCCAGATGCCCCAGGCGATGAACGCGACGGCCGCGACCGCGATGACCACGGGCACAAACCAGCCCGACACCTGATCGGCCATGCGCTGGATCGGCGCGCGCGAGCGCTGCGCCTCAGCGACCATCTGGACGATGCGTGCGAGCATGGTATCGCGGCCGACCTTGTCGGCGACGATCACCAGCGCACCGGTCTGGTTGAGCGTGCCGCCGATCACTGTGTCGGCCTTTGCCTTGGTGACGGGCATGGATTCGCCGGTGACCATCGACTCGTCGAGCGAGGAGCGGCCGTCCTCGACTACGCCGTCGACCGGCACCTTCTCGCCCGGCCGCACCCGCAGGCGGTCGCCCACCGCAACCAGATCAAGGCTGATTTCCTCTTCGTTCCCATCAGAACCGATCCGGCGCGCGGTCTTTGGTGCAAGGTTGAGCAGCGCCTTGATCGCGCCCGAGGTGCGTTCCCGCGCGCGCAGTTCGAGCATCTGGCCGAGCAGCACGAGGACGGTGATCACCGCGGCCGCCTCGAAATAGACGGCAACCATGCCGTCCTCGCCGCGGAAGGCCGGCGGGAACAGCTGAGGCGCGAGCGTCGCGATGACGCTGTAGATCCAGGCGACCCCGGTCCCCATCGCGATCAGGGTGAACATGTTGAAGTTGCGGGTCTTGAGCGAGGCCCAGCCACGCTCGAAGAACGGCCAGCCCGCCCACAGCACGACGGGTGTCGCCAGCACGAACTGGATCCATACCGAGATAGACATCGGCACGAGGCGATGGATCGCGGGAAAGACATGCGCGCCCATCTCGAGGATCAGCACCGGGAGAGCCAGCACGAGGCCGACCCAGAAGCGCCGCGTGAAATCGACTAGCTCGTGGCTGGGGCCGCTGTCGGCGGTCACGGTCGCGGGTTCGAGCGCCATGCCGCAGATCGGACAGGACCCGGGATGGTCCTGGCGGATCTCGGGATGCATCGGGCAGGTCCAGATCGTGCCTTCGGGCGCCGCGACCGGCGGCGTCGGCGGGCCGAGATAGCGCTCGGGATCGGCGATGAATTTGGTCCGGCAGCCCGCGCTGCAGAAATGATAGCTTTCACCGCTATGCTCGGCGTGATGCGCCGTGGTCGCCGGGTCGACGGTCATGCCGCAGACCGGGTCCTTGACGCCGGTCGCCGCTTTAGCGGTGCCGTGGCCGCCGCAGCAACCGCCGCCATGCGCCGCTCCATGTGTCTCGTTCATCGCCTCGCTCCTTTCGACGCCTGACGATCTAGGGTCTGACACCGTGTCAGGGTCAATACGTAATCGCCTAAGTGGCCAAATCGGCGGGCCCGTTCGCTTGGCCGCCATCAGGCCGGGGAGCACGCCGTCGGCATTGGGCTGGGTATCGTCGATGCCATCGAGCCCGCTGCACGGTCAGGCGGAAGGCGAGCCGCATGAGACCCGTGCTGGCGGCCATAATCGGCGATTACCAGGCGCCAATCCGGGCGCAGCATGGCAAGCATGGCGGCACGCCACCGCTTCTCCCGCGCCCACAGGCGGATCGCGCGATCATAGTCTTTCGTCGATCCAGTCCCGCGCGGCGGGGTGTACGATTGCATTGGCTTCTCCCAACGCGAGGCGTTCGAAACGATAAACTACATCGACATGGGTGGCGACAGTGTCCCCAGCCAGGCGACCAGCCCGAGAATGACGATCGCAAGACCGCCTTCGACGACGAGGCTCGCGCGCAGCAGCGCCTGCGCCCGTGGCGCGTCCTCTTCCTCGATCGCCTGCGCAAGTGCCGGGGTCAGGCGATAACGGTTGAGCGCGGCCAGGCCCAGCATGCCGGCGAAGAGCAGCAGCTTGGCGATGAGCAGCAGGCCGTAGGTCGACTGCCCGAGAGACGCGATGTTGCCCGGGCCGACCAGGAACCAGCCGTTCACCGTCCCGGTCAGGATCAGCAGGGCGACGATGATCGTGCCGACGAGGGAGAAGCCCCGCAGCGCTTCCTCGGCGAGCATGACCCGGTCCATGTCTTCAGTGGCGAGATCATCGGTTGCGAGCCTGGTAAGAACCAGCGCAAGGAATGCGGCAAGCGCGCCGACCCAGGCGCCCGCGGCGAGCAGATGGATGAGATCGGCCCCCAGTTGCAGCCAGCCCGCCTCGCCTTCGCCGGCCGCGCCATGCCCGCTCCAGGCGAGGGTCGCGAGTGCGACCGCGCCTGCCAGAGTGGAGGCGATGAAGGCAGGACGGGATTGCCGGCGATAGAAGGGGATGGAGAGCAGAAGAACGAGGAGCGCGACGAGGCGCGCCTTCAGCGCCGTTCCCATGGACGTGCCGTTGAACAGCTCTGCGACCATGGAAAGATCAGGCTGGGTGAGCGGCAGCCCGGTCATGGCCGCTGCCTGCAACGCGAACCCCAGCGCCGACAGCAGGAGGGCGAGACAGGCGAGACCGGCCACCATTGCTACCATCGGCAGATGCCGCTGTACCATCCGGCCGCCGCCGGGCGCATAGAGCGCGAACAGCGGCAGGCCGAACAACAGGCCGAGATCGACGTAGAGCGCCCAGCGGACGGCGACGAGTGCCACGTCGTTCATGGCGTCACTTGACGGTAAAGGCGAGATTGCCCTGGATGCGGTGCGTGTCGGTCGAGACGACGTGCCAGGCGACCTGATAGCTGCCCGCCATGAGCGGCTTGGCGAGCGTCAGCACGAGCGTCTTGTCGCCTTCGACGGACGTCTTGAAGCCGGTTACCGCCATGCGGTGGTTGGGCATGCCGGGCATGCCGGTCATCACGATCTCGGCGCCCGACAGCTTCGGCATCAGACCTTCACTGAAGGTGAGCGTGATACGCGAAGGCGCCGAGACGCTGGCGTTCGCGGCGGGCGTCGAGGACACAAGCTTGGGATGCGCGTAGGCCGGAGCAGAAACACTCAGGCCGACGGCGGCGATAACTGCGAGAGGCGAAAAGAAACGCATTGGAACATTCTCCTGTAGATCCCATGAGACAATACGCAGCCCGAGCCCCCACCCCTCGCAATTATTCTTTTCAATCTACAGCAAGGGTTCCTGGACCATCGTGCGTATTGAAGGATGAAGACGGAGAAGCACCATGGATGAACTTGACCACCTGCTCTCGCGGTTGCGCGATGCGCCTCTCGATCCCAGGCTCGGCGGCCTGGAAAGCCGGGTCATGGCGGAAATAGCGCGCATCCGGGCCATACCAAGCCTTGGCGCTATGACGTTCGGCATCGCGGCCGCAACCGCGCTGTTCATCGGAATTGCCGGCTCGGCAGTTCCGACACGGTCTGCTGATGCCAAACCGCTATCGCCCTTCGATGCTCGGCTCGCGCTTGCGCCCTCGACGCTGCTGAGCTCGCAGTGATGCGCGACCGCCGCCGGCTCCTGCTCCTCGTCCTGGTGACCTTCGCCGCGGCGATCGCTGGCGTTGTCATTGGCCGCGTCTATGTGGTTCCAGTGCGCCCGGTCGAAAATGAGCTGCACGAGCTGCTCCATCGCGATCTGAAGCTGAATTCAGCGCAACACAGCCGACTCGAGACAATCGAGAAGAACTACGCGATCCGGCGTCAAGCGCTGGAGGCCGAATTGCGCGCCGACAATGCGCGTCTCGCGGAAGCGATCGAAGCGGAGCATGGCTATGGCCCGCAAGTCGCAACTGCGGTGGATCGCTCGCACCAGGCCATGGGCGCGCTGCAGAAAGAAACACTTGAGCATATCTTCGCGATGCGGGCCGTGCTGCGCCCGGATCAGACGGACAAATTCGACGACGCCGTGGTGAAAGCGCTGACGGCCAAATCCGAATGACCGCGTGCCTCCCCGACTGCTCGGACGGGGAGCTCGCGGCTCTGGCGCTTGGAGGCCGGCAAGCGGCCTATGGCGAGCTGGTCCGCCGGCATCAAGGTTGGGTTCACCGGCTCGTGCGCAGCCATGTCGGATCTATGGATGAGGCATTGGATGTCACCCAGGCGAGCTTCGTCGCGGCCTTTGCCGCACTCAACCGCTATGACGTAACCCGACCCTTCCAGGTCTGGATGTCCCGGATTGTCATCAACAAATGCCATGACTGGCGGCGTCGGCGAGCGGTTCGAAATTTCTTTGCCCTAGCCCTACCGCTCGGCGAGGCGGACGGCGTCGCCGACGACGCACCGCTGCCCGATCAGGCGATCGGGGCCGAACAGCAGCTCGCGCAAGCAATGAAAGCGATTGCTGCCCTGCCGTCTTCCCTCAAGGACACGCTTATTTTGCGTACGATCGACGAGAAATCGGAAGCTGAAACCGCCGAAATTCTCGGGATCAGCCAGAAGGCGGTCGAAACGCGCCTCTATCGAGCTAGGGCACGCCTTTCGGAAATATTAAAGAAAGTTTGAGGGGGATGAGGCCATGCTGCGTATTCCCAATAGGTACGCCCTCTTTCTTAAAGCTGAGACAACCGAATGATTTCTGCTCTCGACCGCCGCCAGTTCCTCCGCGGCGCGGCCCTCGCCGGCGGCGGCGCAGCATTGTCAGCCTGGCTGCCGGCCTGGGCGCAGACGATCTCGCCGGGGATGCGACCGACGCTGCCGACCGTGTCGGGCGAAGACATCACGCTCACCATCGCCCGGCAGTCGATGACCATCGACGGGCGCAAGTTCCGGGCAATCGGCCTCAACGGCACGGTCCCCGCCCCGCTGATCCGGCTGCGCGAGGGCCAGCGCGTGCGGCTCAACGTCATCAATCAGCTGGAGGAGGACAGCTCGATCCACTGGCACGGGCTGATCCTGCCGGCCAATATGGACGGTGTGCCGGGCGTGTCTTTTCCGGGCATCAAGCCGGGCTCGAACTACCTCTACCAGTTCTCCGTCGTGCAAAGCGGCACCTACTGGTACCACAGCCATTCAGGCCTGCAGGAACAGGAAGGCCATTACGGCCCGATCATCATCGATCCCGCCGGTGCCGATCCGGTCGCCTATGACCGCGAGCATGTCATCGTGCTCGCCGATCACAGCGCGCTCTCGCCGCAGGCGATCTTCCGGCGCCTCAAGGTCAACCCCGGCCATTTCAATTTCCAGCGCCAGACCCTGGCCGGGCTCCTGTCGGGCAAGGATCAGCCGCTCAAGGACCGGCTCGACTGGGGCCAGATGCGGATGGACCCGGCCGACATCTCCGATGTGACCGGATCCACCTACACCTATCTCGTCAACGGCCATGGTCCGATGGACAACTGGACCGCGCTCTTCACCCCGGGCGAACGGGTGCGGCTGCGGGTCATCAATGCGTCGGCGATGACCACCTTCAACGTCCGCATCCCCGGCCTGCCGCTGACCATCGTCCAGGCCGACGGGCAGAATGTGGTGCCGGTCACCGTCGACGAGTTCCAGGTTGGTGTTGCCGAGACCTACGACGTCGTTGTCAGCCCAGGCGATGACAAGGCCTACACCCTTGTCGGCGAGGCGATCGACCGCTCGGGCATGGCGCGTGCCACGCTCGCGCCGCGCGCCGGCATGGCCGGCGAGGTTCCCCCCTTACGCAAACGGCCGCTCGCCGACATGAAGGACATGGGCATGGACATGTCCTCGATGCCGGGCATGGAAGGCATGGACATGTCGGGCGGCGCTATGCGGGGCGTCGATCCGACGGCCGAGAAGAACGCGTCCGCGCGCCTCGCGACCGGCGCGGCGGCAGCGATGGCGACCATGGACAATAGCGCCATGGCAGGCATGGATCATTCGGGGATGGATCATTCCGCGATGAGCGGGATGGACCACGGCGCGATGGGCGCCGATGGCCAGATGGCGGGCATGGACCATGGCGGGCACGCGATGGGGTCGATGAAGATGCGAGACTTCTCGAACGCGCCGCAGGTGAAGCGCGACCCGAGCGTCCAGACCATCTCGCCGATGCCCGTCGACCGCACCGGCGAGCCCGGCCAGGGCCTCGCCGACGTCGGCCACAAGGTGCTTGTCTACAGGGACCTGATGGCGCTCGATCGCAATCCGGACGTGCGCGCGCCGAGCCGCAGCATCGACATTCACCTCACCGGCAACATGGAGCGGTTCATGTGGTCGTTCGACGGCGAAAAAATGTCGGACCATCACGAGCCGATCCCCTTCATCGAAGGCGAGCGGGTGCGCGTCAATCTCATCAACGACACGATGATGGGGCATCCGATCCATATTCACGGGCATTTTTTCGAGCTGGTGACGGGGCATGGCGATCATGCGCCACGCAAGCATACGGTAATCGTCCAGCCCGGCGGCAAGGTGACCTGGGACTTCACCGCCGACGCGGTCGGCGACTGGGCCTTCCACTGTCATCTCCTCTACCACATGCATGCCGGGATGATGCGGGTCGTGAGCGTCCGTCCGAAGGGAGACGCGTAATGACCCGCATCCTCACGCCGCTGGTGAGCGCGATCGCCCTTTTCGCTGCCGCGCCCGCCTTTGCCCAGGATCATTCAATGCACGGCATGCCCGGCATGGCGCCGCCGGGCGAGGTGCCGCCGGCGCAGGAGAAGAAGAAGGACAAGGCCGCCGCCAGGCCGCGCGCTCAGACACCAGCGCCAGACGCCACCTCGGCGATGGACCATTCGCAGCACCAGGCCAGTCCTGCGCCGCAGGGAGATGCGGCCGGTCAGCCGCAACCCGCGTCTCCCGCGATGCCGGACATGCCGGGCATGGACCACTCCCAGCATCAGGACGGCGCGATGCCGGACATGCCCGGGATGGACCATTCGCAGCATGGCCAGACCGCCATGCCCGGCATGCAAATGACCGGCACGGCGCTTCCGGCCGGCAATGCGCCCCCGCCGCCTCCCCCCAGCGACCACTTCGCCGATCGTGATTTTCCCGGCGCCGAGATGGCGCGCTCACGCGACATCATGATGAAGGACAGCGGCGGCAACAATTTCGGGCAGGTGCTGCTCAACCTGTTCGAGTATCAAGCGCATAGCGGTCGCGATGGCTATCGCTGGGATGGCGAAGGCTTTTACGGCGGCGATATCAACCGGCTCTGGCTCAAGAGCGAGGGCGAAGGCGAGTTCGGCCGCGGCATCGACAGCGCGGAGGTGCAGGTGCTCTATAGCCGGGCCATCGACCCCTATTTCAATCTTCAGGGCGGTATCCGCCAGGACTTCGGCCGCGGGCCCGACCGCACTTACGCGACGGTCGGCGTCGAGGGCCTGGCTCCCGGCATGTTCGAAGTCGAAGGCGCGCTGTTCCTCTCGACCAAGGGCGATGTTCTGGGCCGGGTCGAGGGCTATTACGACCAGCGCATTACCCAGCGCCTGATCTTGCAGCCGCGCGCCGAGGTCAATTTCGCCGCGCAGGATATTCCGGAGAACGACATCGGTTCGGGGCTGGTCAACATAGAGCTCGGCGCGCGCCTGCGCTATGAGTTCAGCCGCCAGTTCGCACCCTATATCGGCGTCTCTTATCTGCGCAAAGCCGGCGACACGGCGCGGCTGTCGAGGCTTGCCGGCGAGGACGTCCATGCGACCAGCTTCGTCGCCGGCGTTCGCTTCTGGTTTTAGCATCAGGACGGCTGATGGCGGGGGCGAACAGGAGAGCGGGGCGTTACACTCATACCAAGGTCGGCCGGCGCCGAGCGAAGGAGATACGCCATGGACCATTCGTCCCACATGAACACCCGGAAGATGGGCGCCTATTGGAGCCTTGCCGTTCAGACCGTCATCAGCGGCGTCATCATGTATCTGGTGATGTTCGTCATGATCGACGGGCTCGACAGCTTCTACAACAACCTCAACATGCTCTACATGACGCTGATGATGGTCGCGCCGATGGTGGTGCTGATGATCGTCGCCATGCGGCACATGTTCGCGTCGAAAGCCGCCAACATCGCGCTGATCGCCGCGTCGCTGGTCGCCTTCTTCGGCAGCTTTGCGCTCATCCGCACCCAGACCACGATCGGCGACACGGCCTTTCTGCGCTCGATGATCCCGCATCATTCCGGGGCGATCCTGATGTGCCAGGAAGCAAAGCTCAGCGATCCGGAAGTCATCCGGCTTTGCGAAGCGATCAAGCGCTCGCAGCGGCAGGAAATCGACGAGATGAAGGCCATACTCGCGCGGCGGTGAGTGGCACGGTCGGGCTACGCCCGGATCCGTGCGCCCGGCCAGGCCCGTGAGCCGGGACGATGGTCGACACGAGGCGCGGGCCGGACGAGATTGCCAGCGACGTAGCGCGGCTTGCGCCGCTGTTCCTGCGACAGGCTGGCGGCCACGTCCTGACGCTGCTCGATCCTGCCGGGATCGTGCTGAGCTATAATGAAGAAGGCGAGCGTGCCGAATGCTGGCCCCTCGATCGCGTCCTGGGACAGCCCCATGACCTGTTCTACCCGCCCGACGAGATTGCGGCCGGCCGCCCGTGCGCAGACCTGGCGGCCGCCCTTCACGAAGGCACGCTGGAGCGCGAAGCGTGGCGGGTCTGCGAGAACGGCGCGGAATATCTCGCGCGCCTGACGATCAGCGCCCTGTTCGAAGGCGACGCACATCGAGGCTTTGCCTGCATCAGTCGCGATGTCACCGACGAGGCGGCGGTCCGGGCGTCAATCGAGACCCGCGAGCAGCATCTCCAGTCGATCCTGGCGACCGTCCCCGATGCGATGATCATCATCGACGAGACCGGCGCCATCACGTCGTTCAGCGCGGCCGCCCAACGCCTGTTCGGCTATTCGGAAACCGAGCTCGTCGGCCGCAACGTCTCCTGCCTGATGCCCCAGCCCGATCGCGACCGGCACGACGAATATATCGCGCATTATCTCCAGACCGGCGAGCGCCGGATCATCGGCCTCGGCCGCGTCGTGGTCGGCCAGCGCCGCGACGGCTCGACCTTCCCGATGCAGCTGTCGGTTGGCGAGGCCGGTGAAGACGGGCAGCGGTTGTTCACCGGCTTCATCCGGGATCTCACCGCCAAGGAGCAGGATGAGCTCAGGCTCAAGGAACTGCAGGCAGAGCTGGTCCATGTCTCCCGGCTGAGCGCGATGGGCACGATGGCCTCGACCCTCGCGCATGAGCTCAACCAGCCGCTTGCCGCGGTCGCGCTCTATCTCGAGACGATCCGCGACATGCTCGACGAGCGGGACGACGAACCCTTCGTGTCGCTACGGTCGGTGATGGATGATGCGGCACAGGAAACGCTGCGGGCCGGCCATATCGTCCGGCGCCTGCGCGATTTCGTCGCCCGCGGCGAGGTCGACAAGAGCCTCCACGAGCTGCCGCGGGTCATCGCCGAGGCGAGCCAGCTCGCGCTGGTCGACGCCCGCGAGCGCGGCATCCGCAGCTTCTTTGCAGTCGATCCCGCCGCGACGCCGGTCCTCGTCGACAGGGTGCAGATCCAGCAGGTGCTGGTCAACCTGATGCGCAATGCCATCGAGGCGATGGCGGAGTGTCCGGTTCGCGACCTCAAGGTGGCGACCAGGTTGCGCCCTGACGGGCTGATCGAGGTGACCGTGGCGGATACCGGCCCCGGCATCGCCGACGAGGTCCGGGAGCAGCTCTTCACGGCGTTCAAGTCGACAAAGGCCGACGGCATGGGCCTCGGCCTTTCGATCTGCCGGACCATCATCGAAGCGCATGGGGGCCGTATCTGGATGGAGCGCCCCGTCCGCGGCGGCGCGCGCTTTCATTTTACCTTGATCCATGCGCGGGCGGAGGAGGAACATGGGGGATAGACGCGTCATCCATCTGGTCGACGACGAGGAGAGCATCCGCAAGGCGGCGAGCTTTGCGCTCAAGACCGCGGGCTACGACGTCGTGACCTATGCCTCGGGCGTGGAGTTTCTCAAGGAGGCGAAGTCGGCGGCCGTCGGCTGCGTCATCCTCGACGTGCGCATGCCCGAGATGGACGGTCTCGAGGTTCAGGCCGCCATGGCAGCACGCGGGGTCAATATGCCGGTCATCGTCCTGACCGGCCATGGCGACGTGTCGGTTGCGGTGCAGGCCATGAAAGGCGGCGCGGTCGACTTTCTCGAGAAGCCCTTCGAGAAAGCCGCCCTGCTCGGCGCCGTCAGCCGCGCGTTCGCGCGTCTCGACGATGTCGACTTTCGCACTCTGGAAACCTCTGAAGCCGGCGTGCGGGTCGCTGCACTGACGCCCCGGGAGCGTGAAGTGCTGGAAGGGCTGGCGAACGGCCTGCCCAATAAGACGATCGCCTATGACCTGGGCTGTTCATCGCGAACGGTCGAGGTCCATCGCGCGAGCCTGATGGCCAAGCTCGAGGTCCGCAATTTGTCCGAAGCCCTGCGGATCGCCTTTGCCGCGGGCATGGGCCGCAAGCCGAAGTGACTGCGACCTCTACGTAGCGACGGGACGAGGCGCGATATGCGATCGATGGTGCAATCGTCACACGGGTGTCCGCTTCTCGCAATGCCATCGGTCCGTTCCACTCAGCATGATGGCAGATACACCATCCTCGTCTCCGACGACGATCCCGGCGTGCGGCGTGGCCTCCAGCTGCTGCTGAGATCGCGCGGCTATGCCGTGTGGGGATATACGACCGGCCACGCGCTGTTGGCCGACCCCCGCGCGAAGGAGGCAGACTGCGTCATCCTCGACTATCGCATGCCCGACATCGACGGATTCGCGATGCTGCGTCACCTTCGCGAGATCGGATGGTCGGGACGCGCCATCATGATCTCAGGCTTTCACGACACGCTGCTGGCCTGGCGGGCCGCCGAGGCGGGCTTCGATCACGTTCTCGCAAAGCCTTTGATCGGCAGGGCTTTGCTCGATGCGTTGGACCGGCACCGCGCCGAGGTTCTGCGAAAGCATTGAGTTATGGCGGCCGGCCCCCGGCAGCCTCAGCCCGGCGCGATGTGGAAAGCCAATCTGCGCCGTCAAAGCCAGTGGCTACGTTTGAACCGGATGTAGAGCCCAATGCAGACCGCAGCGATGACGCCGAGGATGACGAAATATCCCCATTGCGTCTTCAGTTCGGGCATATTCTCGAAATTCATGCCGTAGATTCCGGCAATCGCGGTAGGCACCGCGAGGATCGCAGCCCGGGCGGCAAGCTAACGGGTGATCGCACCTTGGCGCTGCTGTTCGAGCAGGTGACTCGCCTCGAACACCGAGATCAGGATGTCGCGGATGCCGGTGATGGCGCTCTCAACCCTGAGCATGTGATCGTCGAGCTTCGAAATCTGGTGGCCGTTGTCGGCACCTTCCATGGCAAGCGGATGAAGGCCGTAATTCCCGGCGATGTCGGCAAGTTCTGTTTCGCTGGGCTGGGACATTTTGATCCACACGAAGTCATCCTTGCCGACGTGCTCGCACGCCGGATCGATCAGGGTCGCCGGCCGTAGCCGTTTGCCATTGTGACAAAGAACGGCGGCGGCGACCGGAAGCCGTGTGCCTCGCCTATTGAGACGCGCGCACAAACACTCGTCATTCTTCAAGCCCAATCGCAGGAAGAAGAAGGCGGCGCGCAGCAATTCGAGCGAGAGCTTATAGAAAATGCGGCGGAGCGTTGGGTTTCGCAGAAGGCCGCTCCCGTTCATGACGCGCGTGGCTGGGCGGCGCGCTGCCACATCAAGGGCACGCGACTGCGAAGGTCTGCGCACCCTTGATTGGCGACCGCGAGGGTTTTCCTCTCTTGCGATGGTACCAAGCGATTGCCCGTGTGGCGCCTCTGCAATCGTGTCGGATGACTATACCTAAGTATCGGATAACGGCGCTGACGACAGGGTTGCCGGGCCCCGGTGAGGCGCGTCGCACCGCGCGGAGACGAAAGCTGGAAGACGGAAAAGCTCAACTGTCGAAAGCGACCGAGCGCGCGAGCGCTTCCTGGGACTGCAGAAAGGCGAGCCGCGATTGCAGCGCCGCCTGGACAACGCCGAAAGCGTCACCCCCCAGAGTCACGCGCAGCGGCGGATGGTCGCTGGTTGCGACATCAACGATCGCTTGCGCGATCTTTTGCGGGTCGAGCGTGTAGAGCTCGTTTCCGGCGGTCTCGAACATCTTGCGGATATGGCCGGCGGGCGTATCGCGATACGCGGCGATCTCGCTGGCGAATTGCAGATTGTGGCTGAAGCTGGTGCGCGCCCCGCCCGGCTCGATCAGTGTCACGAACAGGTTGAAGGGTTCAAGCTCCTGGCGGAGGCATTCGCTGAAGCCCTCCAGGCCCCATTTGGCCACATGATAGAGACTGCTCGTCGGAAGCGAGCCCTGACCACTAGCGCTGGAGATCTGGATGATCCGGCCGCTCCCGCGCAGCCGCATGGCGGGGACAAAGGCGCGGATGATGTGGATGGGCGCCATGAGATTGAGCGCGATCTGGCCTTCGACCTCGGCGTCCGACATCTCTTCGGTGGCGCCGATCACGCCGCCGCCGGCGTTGTTGACCAGAATATCGACGGGTCGACGCGCCTGCGCCCGGGCCACGACCGCAGCAATATCGTCCTTGACCGTGACGTCGAGCGCTTCGACGCGCAGCTGGCTCGGATATTTCGCCGCGAGATCATCGAGGCTTTCGGGCTTGCGGGCCGTCGCGGTAAGGTCGTCGCCAGCGGCCAGGATCAGTTCGGCCAGATGGCGGCCGATACCGCTGGACGCGCCCGTGAGAAACCAGTGATTGGACATATGTTACTCCATATATTACCAACTGGTAGGTAACTTGAAACCTGGAATGCGTCAATGCTTGGAGGTGTGATGAAGCAACGAACCCGGCGGAATGCCGCACAGAGCCGCGAGACGCTCCTGGCTGCAGCGACCGAGGAGTTCGCGTCCCATGGGCTGGCGGGCGCGCGGATCGACCGGATTGCGCAGGCGGCGGGTATCAGCAAGCCGATGCTCTACACCTATTTCGGGGACAAGGAGGCGCTCTTCGATGCCGCGCTGACGCAGGAAGTGATGGACGCGGCGCAGGCCGATCGCTTCGATCCCAATGATCTTGAGGGTTATGCGGGGCGCACCTATGACTTGCTGGTCGAACGCCCGCGCCTGTGGAGGCTGCTGACCTGGCATCATTTGGAGCGTGGCCAGGATGTTCTGATGCTCCCGGCCGGCGAGGTCCTTCTCGGGGAGAAGCTGGACGGGATCGCAGCGGCGCAGGCCGAGGGGCGGATCGTCGCCGACTTCACGCCCCTGGATGTCGTCCGGCTTGTCGCCGCCCTCACCCAGCTCTGGTGCATGACCGGAGCTGCACGCGACGCTGCCGAGCACGCGGCGCGCCGGGCGACGATCATGCGGGCGGTGGGGCGACTGCTGCGCGTGTGATCGTGCGAGGCGCGAGCTGCACGCCCGCGCGCCGACCGGGACACAGCAAGCATTTTTCGCAACCTGCCGTACTGCCCAGCGGCAAAATCAGGGCGGCTCATGCACAAGCCGGCCCGTCGGCTCCGCGGATGCGATCGACGTTCGAGGACTGCGCCGCCACTGCCGAACCGGATTGGATCATCGCCAAGTGACCCAGTGGCTGCGCGACGATCTCAGGTCGCCGGACTCGTCGCACGACGTTTCGTCAGGAGTCGTTTCATCTGCCTCAAAAGGCGAACCTGCGGCTCAATCCGGAAGAAGGCGCGACACATCCAGGAAACGAGGATCAATGCGGTCCGCATCGGTATTACTTTCCCTGGCGCGTGCAAGCTCAGCAAAGGACTAATGTTCCCGGAGCATCTCTAGCGCTATACCTAGGTATATCACGCCGACACCAATAACATGTGATCATGCCGCTTCGCATTCTTGCCGGCCAAATGTCCCGATCATCAAATCGAAGCGTGCGAGGCTGTATTACGATATGATATTCTATCTCCTATCTCAGCAGCTTTGCAAATGAGCGCTCGCAAAAATATCTCTTCAGTCATGAGGGTTCGACGTCTGGCGTGCGTATTATAGCTATATCTATATCTAAATTTCACGAGAATAAGGTATTGGAAAAACAGGAAAAATACTGTTGACCTGTATATACAACTGATGTTGTCTGTGGCTGTTCTAAAACGTCAGGGGGATTGCACATGACCATCAGGATGGCCCTGCTCGGCAGCGCCGCCATCGTCGCGGGCTACGCCGCGCCGGCTCTCGCTCAGGCCGATCCGACACCGCAGCCAAAAGCACAAGTCCTGGGGGATGACAGCGACATCGTCGTTACCGGCTCACGAATCCGTCGGCAGGATCTGGCCGGGGTTGGACCGGCCACCGTGGTCACCGCCGAGCAGATCCAAAATACCGGCATCGTCAATATCGAAACCGCCTTGCAGCGTTTGCCGGCCAATGCCGGCTTCGCGGGCAACCAGACATCGGCCTACTGGACCAACAACGGTTATGGCACTGCTCAGGTCAATCTGCGCGGCCTCGGCATCAAGCGCACACTCGTGCTCCTCAACGGCCGACGCCTCGTCGCGGGCGGCACCGGCGCCAATTCCTCACCCGATCTCAACATGATCCCGGTCGTGGCGCTGGCACGCACCGATGTCCTCAAGGATGGCGCGTCCGCTATCTACGGGGCCGATGCCATGGCCGGCGTGGTCAACCTTGTCACGCGCACCGATTATGAAGGCCTGGGTCTCAGCGTCCGACAAGGCATTACCGAGCGCGGCGACGGCTCCGATCTCACCGCGGACCTACTTTGGGGCATTCGCAACGATCGTGGCGGGTTCATGGCAGCAGTCACCTACCAGAAGACCAGCGCCGTCAACATGGCCTCGCGTGCGCCCTGCTCGCTCGCTGAAACGACGCCGGGCTCGCTGAGCTGCGTCAACAGCGCCTCGACGATCGGCGGACGCGCGGTGCTGCCCAACGGCCAACAGATCAACTTCAACCAGGTACCCGGAGGGAACGGGAACTTCTACGAGCCTTACAGTCCCGCCAAGCACAACTTCAACTCGAACCCGTTTCTCAATGCGGTCAGCCCAGTCGAGCGCGTCAGCACGGCCTTCTTCGCGGACTATGCGCTGACCGACGGTATCCAGGCGTTCGGCGAGTTCCTCTATACGTTCCGCAAGTCGAATCAGATCGCGACACCCGGCACGCTGCGCAATCTCTCGATACCAGCCAGCAATCCGACCAATCCGACCGGCCAGAACCTGGTCCTGGCCCAGCGCCGCCTCGCCGAACCCGGCGCGCGCCACTTCTTCCAGGAGACCGATACCTGGCAAGGCACCTTCGGGCTGCGCGGCAAGCTGGCGAACGACTGGGCCTGGGAAGTCGCGGGCAGCTTCGGGCGTAACACGGCCGTCGACGGCTCGACCAACATCGCCAATCTCGAGCGCGTCGCGAACACGCTCGACAGGAGCAAATGCTCCAGCACGGCGGGCGCGGCCATCCCCTGCGGCGACTATCTTGGGTTCGGAGACCTGACACCTCAGGTTCTGGATTATATTCTGTTCACCTCGCGCGATCGCGGAGGCAACGAACTCGGCACGGTCACGGCTGACCTCAACGGCGATCTCTTCTCCCTTCCAGCCGGCGCGGTGTCCTTCGCCACCGGCGTGGTCTATCGGCGCGAAAAAGGCTGGCGCGATCCCGACCCGTTGACGGTGCTCGGCGTGGCGAACGTCAATCAGCAGGATCCTATTTCGGGCTCGAGCACCGCCAAGGAAGCCTATCTCGAGCTATCGGTGCCGGTGCTTGCCAACACAGCTTTCGCCAAGGCGCTCACGCTCGATGGCGCAGTCCGCTACTCAAACTATAATCTCTTCGGGAGCGACTGGAATTACAAGCTCAGTGCCGACTGGGTAGTCAATGACAGCATCCGTCTGCGCGGCACTTATGGGACGGGCTTTCGCATTCCCAACGTGCCGGAGCTTTTCGGCGGCGTCTCGGAAGGCAATCTGACCACGACCGATCCCTGCTCGCGCTACACCTCCAGCGGCAACGTGACCTTGATCGCCAATTGTCAGGCGTCCGGTGTGCCGGCCAACTATACGCAGCTCGGCACCACGATCCTCACCACAGTGGGCGGTAACCAGAGCCTTCGGCCCGAAAGCTCCACGACCTGGACCGTTGGTACGGTGATATCGCCGCGCGGCATCATCCCAGGGTTGTCGCTGACGGCAGACTGGTTCGACATCAAGATCAAGGACGCGATCCGGGCCATTCCCGGCTCGACCAAGCTCGCAGTCTGCTATGCGAGCCAGAACCTGTCGCACCCGTTCTGCAGCGACTTTACGCGCAGCGCGCTGACCGGCGAGGTCACTTACCTCTCCGCCCAGCCCATCAACACCGGCCGCGAGGAGATGAATGGTCTCGATCTGGGTCTGGTGTACAGTGGTGCGGTGGGCGAGGTGAAGATCTCCTTGGATCTCAACATGACCTATCTCAACAAATATGTCGTAAACCCCTTCCCCGGCGGCGCGCCGATCTATTTCGACGGGTTTATCGGGGGCGGCAATGGCGGCTATCCGAAATGGCGTGGTTATGGCGTGCTGACGGCGGAAAAGGACGGCATCAGCGCGACCTGGTCGACACAATGGATCGGCAAGGCGACCGACTTCAACGCATCGGCCGGCGACATCGGCTACCGCACGCCGAACGTCTTCTACCACAATCTTCAGCTTGCCTTCGCGATCGACGAGAAGACACGTTTCCAGATCGGGGCCGATAATCTGTTCGACCGCAAGGCGCCCTATATCCAGAGCTTCACCGATGCCAACACCGACACGATGACCTATGATCTACTCGGACGGCGCTTCTACGCCGGCTTCCGAACCGCGTTCTGAAGGGCAGCACATGGCAATTCGCTGGCCTTTGGTCATCCGCCGGACGCACAAGTGGCTGGCCCTGATCGTCGGCGTCCAGGTTCTGCTCTGGACGCTGACCGGCTTCTATATGGTGGCCGTCCATATCGACATCATCCATGGCGACGATCTGGTCCGCCCACCGGTCGTCGCCCCCATCGACCTTGCGAGCTTCGTCCCGCCGGCGCGGATTGTTCAATCGGCTCCCGACGCGTCCGAGATCCGCCTGCAACGGTTCATGGATCAGCCCGTCTGGCGCGCGCAAACCCCGGGTGGTCCAAGACTCTTCGATGCAGGTTCGGGACAGCCCATCCCCGATTTGAGCGAGGCACAAATCCGCGCCGCCGCTCGGCGCATCTACAGCGGCACCGGGGACATCGTCGCAGCCCGGCTGCTGACGACGGCGCCACTGGAAATGCAGGCGCGCAAGCCTCCCTATTGGCAGGTCGAATTCGATGCCTGGAACCGGCCAACCCTGTATCTCTCTCCGCAGACCGGTGAGCTGATCTCGCGCCGCCATGCGCTGTGGCGCGTGTTCGATTTCGCGTGGATGCTGCACATCATGGACTATGACGATCGCTCCGACGTCAACAATCCGCTGCTGCGCGTGGCGACCTGGAGTGCCCTTGCCATGGCGCTGGCCGGGGCTTGGCTGCTGCTTTGGTCGTTCCCGCGGCGCAGGAAGAAGAAGGCATGAAGAAAATCCGGTTCACCCCGCTCTTTTTTCGGCGCATCCACAAATGGGTCGGCCTGATCCTGGGCGTGCAGTTTCTCCTTTGGGCTCTGAGCGGCTCGATGATGGCCTTGCTCGATCAGGAGAAGGTCGGCGGACACAGTGCGCAGGCCAGCCATCAGCACGCCCTACCTGCCGGTGACTATATTGCGCCGGCAAAGCTCGCTCTTGATGGTCCCGTGCTCGGCATCGCCTTGCGGTCCCTTGCCACACGCCCCGTCTACGAGCTTCGATCCACCACGGGCACGCGGCTAATCGACGCGACGAGCGGCGCCCCGGTTCGGGTCGACGAGCAGGTCGCGCGCGACGTCGCGACGATGGTGAATGAAGCACCGATCCGCAAGGCAACGTTGCTCGCCGAACCGAATGTGGAAGCGCGCGAGCACGAAGGCACCATGTGGCGACTGGATTTCGCGGACGCAGAGAACAGCAGCGCCTACATCTCCGCCGACACCGGCCGATTCCTGGTCATGCGCGGCGACACATGGCGCACCTGGGATTTCTTCTGGATGCTCCACAATATGGACTATGTGAACCGCACCAGCTTCAATCACCCGCTGATCGTCTTCGTTGCGTTCGGTACTTTGTGGCTGTCGGGGACGGGCTTCTACCTGCTGTTTAAGAGCTTCAGTCGCGCCGACGTGCGATGGTTGCGGCGCAGGCGCAAATCGGCCGTCAAGTTGGGCGCGGGCTGATCGCTAGGTCCCAACAGAAAAAGCCGCCGATAGCTCGAACCGATTGCCCGGGTGCGTGAGCCAAGCGTGCGATACGAGACGTCCGCGACTCCAGGTTCTGCGCGTCATCATTAGCACTGGTTCTCCTTCAGCGAGGCCCAGCATTGTTCGCATGGCTGTATCCGGCATCGCCGCGCACACCCGGTGCTCTACTCGCTCGAGCGGGGCAACACGTGTCAGATATTCATTCGGCGTCGAGGCGCTGAAATCCCTCTCTCCGTAGCGTGGCGCAGCAGATGCCAGCACAAAGCGCTCCTCGACCTGAATTGGGAATTCGGTCTCGTGATGGACGATAAGCGAATGGAAGAGGCGCGTGCCCAAGCCGACTTCCAGCAGAGCTGCCCTTTCCGCATCAGCCCGTATCTCGATATTATAAATGACGCGCGCGCGATAGGCGTGGCCCCTGCCGCGCACCTCCTCCGCGATGTTGCGGATCTCGATCAGCTGCCCGATCGGCCGGGGCTCGGCGACAAAGCTGCCCCGCCCCGCCCGCCGTACCACGACACCGGCCGATTGCAGTTCCCGCAACGCCCGGTTTGCGGTCATGCGCGAGACTTTGAACGTCTCGACGAGCTCGGCCTCTGACGGCGTCTGGTCGCCGGGCTTCAGGCGACCTTCCCGGATGTCCTCGAAAATGCTGTCTTTGATCGCCACATAGCGAGGTTGCTTCTCCGCACCGGCAGCGTCGACCGCGGGTTCGCCCACAGAAGCAGCTTTCGTCCGGGGAGCGGATGCGCGGCTATGGGGGCGAGCGGGAGCATGCATCAAATGACTATACAGGTGGGGGCGAGCAAGTCCCAGTCATTCAAACAGGAAATCACCAGCGAGAGCCGAGGCGTGCGTGATCAATGCCGCGCGAAGACCTTCTGGCCCGAACTGCCGAACGACACCACCGCATAGGGTTGGCGGGCGGCGCCTGCCACTTCCATGCCCTCCGAGCCGATCGGCATCCCCGCCACCGCAATGCCTCTGACGCCTACGGGACGGGTTGCCAGCAGGCGCTTGATATCGGCGACCGGGACATGGCCCTCGATCAGATAGCCATCAACCATCGCGCTGTGGCAGGATGCCAGCGTGCCCGGCATGCCGGCCCTCCGCTGAAGCGCCCCGCGCGACGCATCGTCGCGCATGACGACCGTGCGGCCCAGCTTCGCGCGAAGCGCCTGGGCCCACTTCTCACAGCATCCACAACCCGGGTCCCGGTGGACGACGACATCATTCGCCGCAAGCGCTGCGCCGGGCAGGGCGAGGAACAGCAAGGCGGCAGAAAGACGGGTCTTCATGAACGGCTCCCGGAAGCATGCGATAGGGTTCCTAATGATCTATACGCATTGATGCCCCCTACCCCTCATCACGCTGAAGATTTCACGATGGCGCGCGGCCTCCAGGCGAGCGGCAAGGACACAAGCAGCGCCAGCGACAGACCACCAATCCCCCACAAGACTAAGTGCTGCGCCCCGGGAGCGACGACGGCGATCGCCAGCGGCGCGAGCGCCTGCCCGATGCTGGCGGCGGAATGCTGGAGACCGAGCTTCAGACCCGAAGGGGCTGCCGCACCGCTGATCCAGAAGCTGGTGACCAATCGAAGGGTTGCCGAGCTCCAGCCGGCAGCAACGATGATCCCACTGAGTTCGGCCATGCTCGCGGCGACAGGGAACAGGAAGAGCGCCGCAGCCAGCAGGCCGAGCGTCAGCCCCGCAAGCCGCCTCGGCATGGTCACCAGCCAATCGAGCCTCGCATGGAAGATCTGTGCTGCCAGCATGCCCAATCCGCAGAGACTGAGCATCCAGGCGATCTCTTCGCGGCTCAGCGAAATGACGCTCCGCGTCACCAGGAGATTGACATGCATCGCCGCCAGCCCGCCGCCCGCGACGATCGTGACGAAAAGCAGGATCAGCGTCGCGCCGAGCGTCGGCGCGGGCAGGTCTCCGCCATCGATGCAAGGTGCACACCAGCGCGGCAGACGCACGGCGCAAAGCGCCGCCCCGACGGCACCGATGCCGAAAGCGAGGATCATGAGGGGAGCGCGGGGCAGGATCGCGGCCGAGACCTCCGCCACCAGCGGACCGGCGAGATCGCCCAGAAACAAGAAGGCGGTCAGCCAGGTGAAGCGCCGCGCCTGGTCCGCGCGCTCGTTTGCGGCAAAGCTCGCGCAGAGCAAGCCCAACGGTATGATGGCGGCCGACGCCATCCCCGCCACCAGGCGCAATGCATAAAGCTCAGGCAGCCCGACGAGGCCGATCGGCGCGGTCACCAGGGCGAGGATGACCAGCGCTGCGCGCAACATCGCCCGATAGTCGACCCGGTCCGCGATCCAGCCCCAGAGCGGCGCCGCCAGCAAGGCTGCCAGGGGATGGACCGCGGTCAGGCTCGCGACATGAAAATCATGAGCGCTTGACGATAGCGCGCCACGAGCCGGGTCGACCAGTGCCGGAAGGAAGGCGAGAATGGCCGTCTGTCCCGCCGACGCCGCAGCCGCCGCGAGCAACAAGACGAAAAAGGAGGCCGGCCAGCGACCGTTGGCTTGCGATCCAGCCTTGTCACGCGGCGCGTTCGCGGTCGCCCCCTCGAGTGGCCATCCGCGGATCACCACCAGGCGCGCAAGCCGATCACCAGCCTGTGTTCGGAAGGCCCTTCCCCGCGCAGGCGACGGAAATCGGCCGTGCCGTCAAATGCGCGCTCCCAGACGAAGCCGATATAGGGCGCGAACTTGCGCGACACCTCGTAGCGCAACCGTCCGCTCAGCTCGACATTGCTGAAGCCGCTGCCGAGCTGTCGATCGCTCGACCGCTTCGAATAGATATTGGTCTCCACCTGCGGCGTAAGGATCAACCGATTGGTGAACAAGACCTCATAGGACGCCTTGGCGCGCGCCGCGAGACGCCCATCGGTTCCTACATAGCCGGTGAGCTGGACGTCGAACCAATAGGGCGCCAGTCCCTCGACGCCGGCGGCCAGCCAGGTGGTCGCTCCCTTGCCGAGATCCTGCCTGACCCCGAGCAGCGTGCCCCAGAACGGGTTCTTGCTGTGCCACCACAGCGCCTCGACGCTGCTCTCCGGATCGAGACGTTGGTCGCGGGAGTTCTTGAGCCCCTGGCTGCGCAGCCAGAGCTTGTCATTGTCCTGACCCTTGGTGACGAGCACGGTCCAGCCCACGCCCTGACCCTCGTTGCCGCTGGTGAACTCAAGCTCATCGACAAGTATCTTGGGGATTGAGAGCTTGTCGGCCATCTCATAGCCCGGCAGCGTCGAGTTGCGGTAGCCGTCGGCATAATCGTCCGAGTTGCGCGCGTCCGGCGGGGCCTGGCCGCCCTGCATCGAGCCCATGTCCATCGTGGCGCCGTTACCGGACGCCTTCGTGTCGGTCATATCCATGCCCGGCATGTCCATGCCCGCATGGTCCTGAGAGCCTTGCGCGGAAGGGGTGTGCTGAGCGGGAGTGGCCGTTTGGGCAGGGGTGGCGGCGGGCGACGGGGGCGAGGCCTCCTGCGCGAGGGCGGGAGCCGTGATCGCCGGCGCCAGGAAGAGGGCAGCGCCAAGAGCGATGCCGCGCGAGGGGAAAATCCGGATCATGCGACCACCACCTCCCGGAACATGCCGGCCGCCATGTGATAGAGCAGATGGCAGTGGAAGGCCCATCGGCCCATGGCGTCGGCGGTGACGCGGAAGCTCACCCGCTGGGCGGGCTGGACCACGACCGTATGCTTGCGGACCTGGAAGGCGCCGTCCGGGCCTTCGACATCGCTCCACATGCCGTGCAGATGCATCGGATGCGCCATCATCGTGTCGTTGACGAAGGTGACGCGCAGCCGCTCGTTTGGCTTGAAATGGAGCGGCCGGGAATCGTTGAGCTTGAGGCCGTCGAGCGACCAGATGAACCGTTCCATATTGCCCGTCAGATGCAGCTCGATATCGCGCTCGGGCTCGCGCGGGTCGGGATCGCCGCCCGGCGTGCGCAGGTCGGCCAGCGTCAGCACGCGCCAGTCGCGCCCGCGCAGGCCCGCGCCCGGATCGTCGAGATTGGTGCGCGGATAGTCGACGCGCATGTCGGTATTGGCGCCATATTCGGTGCGGGCGTGCTGTGCCCTGGCCGGCATCTCGATCATGCCGTGCCCGGCATGCGCGTCGCCTCCCATTGCGCCCATCGTCGCCATCGCGCCCATCATGTCGACCGGCTCGAGCCAGGTCCGGGCATCGAGCGGCGGCACGGCTGCCGCCATGCCCGGGGCTGGTGCGATCGTACCACGGGCATAGCCGCTCCGATCGATAGCCTGCGCGAAGATGGTGCGGGCGCCGCCCTCGGGCATGGTGAACTCGACGTCGTAGGTCTCGCCCGGGCCGATCCGAAATTCCTCGACCGTGACCGGTTCGACCGGCTGCCCGTCGGTCGATACGACCGTCAGCTCGACCCCCGGGATCCGCACGTCGAAGAACGTCGCCGTCCCCGCCCCGACGAAGCGCAGGCGCACGCGCTCGCCGGGCGCGGCGATACCGGTCCAGTTGCCGGCGGGCGGCGCGCCGTTCATCAGATAGGTATAGGTCGCGGCAGAGACATCGCTGTAGTCGGTCGGGTTCATCCGCGAGCTGTTCCACATCCGCCGGCGCTCGAGCGCCCTGCCAAGGCCCATGGCGCCGGCATCCTTGAGGAAATCGCCGGCGGTCGGCTGCGCAAAATTATAGTAGCTGCTCTGCTTCTTGAGATTGAGGAAGATCTGCAGCGGCGGCTCGTCCGACCAATCGCTGAGCACGATGCAATAGTCGCGATCGGGCGCCCGCGCCGTCGGCGCCTGTTTCGGCTCCACGATGATCGCTCCATAGAGTCCCGTCTGCTCGGCGAGCGTGTGAGCGTGATACCAGTAGGTTCCGCTCTGGCGGACCTCGAAGCGATAGGTGAAGGTCTCGCCCGGCGCGATGCCGGCAAAGCTGATGCCGGGCACGCCGTCCATCTCCGCCGGCACGATGATGCCGTGCCAATGGATGCTCGACATCTCCTTGAGGCCGTTGCGCACGCGCAGCGTGACCGTGTCGCCTTCGCGCAGACGCAGGACCGGCGCGGGCACGCTGCCGTTCACGGCGGTCGCAATACGGCGCTTGCCGGTGAAGTTGACCGGCAGCTCGGCGATCTCGAGGTCGAACTCGGTCCCGCTCAGCTCAGCGGGCGAGACTGGGGCGGATCGCGCGAGAAGCGCCGGGGCGAAACCGGCGACCGCGCCGCCGATCGCCAGCCCCTGGACGAAACGGCGCCGCGCGATCGGGCGGATATGTAAGGGAGACATGAACTGTACTTTCGCGAAGTCGGGTTCAGGCGAGGTCGAGGACGATCCGGCCCTCGATGTCGCCATGATGCATGCGGGAGAAGACGTCGTTGATGTTCTCGAGCCTGTCCGCATGGACCGTGGCCTTGACCTTGCCCTCGCCGGCAAAAGCGAGTGCCTCGAGCAGATCGAGCCGCGTGCCGACGATCGAGCCGCGCACGGTAATGCCGTTCAGCACGGTGTCGAAGATCGACAACGGGAAGTCGCCCGGCGGCAGGCCATTGAGCGCGACCGTGCCGCCGCGCCGGACCATGCCGAGCGCCTGCTGGAACGCCTTGGGCGAAACAGCGGTCACCAGCGCCCCGTGCGCGCCGCCAATGGCTTTCTTGAGCGCTGCCGAAGGGTCCTCGCTGCGCGCGTTGACCGTCAGTGTGGCGCCAAGGCGTGTAGCGAGGTCGAGCTTGCTATCGTCGATGTCGACCGCGGCCACATTGAGACCCATGGCTCGGGCATATTGCACCGCCATGTGGCCGAGCCCGCCAATCCCGGAGACGACCACCCACTCGCCGGGCCGGGCCTCGGTGGCCTTCAGTCCCTTGTAGACGGTGACGCCCGCGCAGAGGATCGGCGCAATGTCGAGGAAGTCGACATTGTCGGGAAGGTGACCAACATAGTTGGGATCGGCGAGGACATATTCGGCAAAGCTGCCATTGACCGAATAGCCGGTGTTCTGCTGTTCGTGGCAAAGCGTCTCCCAGCCACCCAGGCAATGCACGCAGTGCCCGCAGGCGGTGTAGAGCCAGGGCACACCGACCCGGTCGCCTTCCTTCACATGGGTGACGCCGGCACCAACGGCGGCGACATGCCCGACGCCCTCATGGCCGGGAATGAAGGGCGGGTTGGGCTTGACCGGCCAGTCCCCTTCTGCCGCGTGCAGGTCGGTATGGCACACGCCGGTTGCCGCAATCTTGACCAGGACCTGCCCGGGGCCGACCGTCGGGATCGGCGCGTCCTCGATGACCAGGGGCTTGCCAAATTCGCGGACGACCGCCGCCTTCATGGTTTTCGCCATGTCCGTTTCTCCTTTTGAGCGAGGGGTCAGAACAGGCCGAGCGCGTGCTCGTCATAGGAGACGAGCAGGTTCTTGGTCTGCTGATAATGGTCGAGCATCATCCGGTGATTTTCACGCCCGAAGCCCGACGCCTTGTATCCGCCGAAGGCGGCATGGGCGGGGTACTGATGATAGCAGTTGGTCCAGACCCGCCCGGCCTCGATCGCGCGGCCCAGCCGGTAGGCGGTGTTGCCGCTCCGGGTCCAGACGCCCGCGCCAAGACCGTAGGCGGTGTCGTTTGCGAGTGCGATCGCCTCCTCGACCGTCTTGAACGTGGTGACCGACAGGACGGGGCCGAAGATCTCCTCCTGGAAGATGCGCATGTGGTTCTGGCCCACGAACACGGTCGGCTGCACGAAATAGCCCTGGTCGAGCGCACCGCCCGGCAGCGCCCTGGCGCCACCGACCAGACACTGCGCGCCCTCGGCCTTGCCGATATCGATATAGCCCAGGATCTTGTGGAGCTGGTCCTCCGACGCCTGCGCGCCGACCTGGACCGAGGGGTCGAGCGGATTGCCCTGGCGGATCGCGGCGACGCGCGCCACGGCGCGCTCGATGAAGCGGTCGAAGATCGACTCATGGATCAGCGCGCGCGACGGGCAGGTGCAGACCTCGCCCTTGTTGAACGCGAACAGCGTGAAGCCTTCGAGCGCCTTGTCGAAGAAGGCATCGTCCTCGTCGAGCACGTCCGCCATGAAGATGTTCGGTGACTTGCCGCCAAGCTCCATCGTCTGGGGGATCAGATGGTCGGCAGCCGCATGCATGATCTGCTTGCCGGTGACGGTCTCGCCGGTGAACGAGACCTTGGCGATGCGCGGATTGGCGGCGATCGCCTGGCCGACGGTCCGTCCCGGGCCGGTGACGACATTGAGCACGCCGGGCGGCAGGATGTCGGCGGTGAGCTCGGCGAACATCAGCAAGGTGAGCGGCGTCTGGGATGCGGGCTTGATGACGGTGCAGTTGCCCGCCGCCAGCGCCGGGGCGATCTTCCACGCCGCCATCAGCAGCGGGAAGTTCCACGGGATGATCTGGCCGACGACGCCGAGCGGCTCGCGGAAATGATAGGCGATGGTGTCGGCATCGATCGTCGAGATGCCGCCTTCCTCCGCCCGGATGCAGCCGGCGAAGTAGCGGAAATGGTCGATCGCAAGCGGCACGTCGGCAGCGCGGGTCTCGCGGATCGGCTTGCCATTGTCGATCGTCTCGGCAAGCGCCAGCAGCTCCAGATTATCCTCGAGCCGGTCGGCGACGCGATTGAGAATCCTGGCGCGCTCGGCGGGCGCGATCCTTGCCCATTGATCCTTGGCGGCGTGCGCCGCATCGAGCGCGCGCTCGACATCTTCCGGCGTCGACAGCGCGAACTCGGCGATCTGGGCGCCATTGATCGGGCTCTTGTCGGCGAAATACTCGCCGCTCGCAGGAGCGCTCCAGCGGCCTCCGATGAAATTATCATAGCGGTGTCGGAAGGAGGCCGCCGCGTTAATGGTCCCGATCGCCTTCTCGAACATAACCTGACTCCATCTCTATCGATGGCCTGACGGAGTAGTCTCTTTGCCCGGGCGGCCTATAAGTAAGTTCCGCAGAAGGTAGTCTGGTATCGGTGTCGCGGGCTTTAAGGGTCGGACACGCCAACGGAGCCGATGAATATTCATCGACTCCTGAACCTATTCGCGCACGCCTGATCGGAATTATGCCGAGACAGGCGTTACTCGGCCGAGTCTTCTTTTGGCGAGGGCGGCGCTTGGCATTCCAATTCTGGCGTTACGCCCGGACGCGCTTTAGGCTCACCCAATCGCCTTTCTGAAGCGTCCCGTCCCTCACGCGGAAATGAGCATAATGGTCGTCGAAAATCTGGTCGACTTCGACATGACCGACAAGACGGCGGTGGCGCGGCGTTGCGTGATAGACTTCGAGTATCTGCCCGATGTGCGCGCCATCGGCCTTACCCAGGCAGGCCACTGTGCCGCCCGCATCCATACGGACGATCTTGCCGCGCATGAACAAGCTATGGCCGATACCCTGTGCGAGGAGCGGCGTGCTGCCAAAGAGCAGAAAGCCAACAGCAGCACCGACGCCAAGATGTTTTCGCATCGCTGTTTCCTCTCTCACGTCAGACGCTCGGACCCGGTTTTGAAGGCCGGGAGCACGGACGACGCTGGGCATCGTCAAAGAACTGGCCCGCCGCGGGGGCGGCGGCGGGCCCTCAGCCCCGGGGGGTGTTTTATCGGGGCTGGAAACTTCACATGTCGCTCATCGGCTTGTCGGCCATGGGCTTGGCGGTCTTCTTCTTCGCGGCCGGCTTGGCCTTCTTCATCGGCATCTTGCAGCAGCCACTCTTCGCCTTACCGGCCATGCCCGAGCCGTTCGATGCTGGCGACCCGCCGGACATGCCGGCCATCCCCGACATGCCCTGTTGATCCTGCTGGGCCGGTTGCCCCTGCTGCTTCTGCGCGCCGGCCTGATGATCCTTCATCATCTGATCGTGCATCTGCTGCCCGCCATGATCCATGCCCTGCTGGTGGGCAGGGGCCGGCGCAGTCTGCGCGGGCGCGGGCGTCGACTGGGCGAGAGCGGTGCCGGCGGCGAAGGTTAGCGTCGCGAAGAGGCTGACGGTCGCCGCTAGAAATGTCGTCTGTCGCATTGAGGGTCTCCGAGTGTTCGTCCTGTTGCCCGATCGACGTTCCGATCCCGGCAATTCCGAAGCTTCAATGCTGCTAGCGAGACGCAGTCTGTATACGTAACTTACGAATCCGCTTTGGATCGCGACTAGCATGCGCGGGATCGTGCGGGGTGGACCATGGTCCAAGGTCAAGCGAATTCATGATCCCGCTTGATGGCGGCCGACAGCGAAGTGCAAAAACCAATTGGCCCGCCGTGGGAGAACGGCGGGCCAAAGCTGCAGTTGAACCAGGCCACGGTCGTTGGCCACCCAGCCTCGTGATCGGAGCTGGCTTAAGTGCAGGGTCAGCAACCGCCCCGCGACCTACGCAACATGCGGGAGGCTCCGTCCTGGGTTCCCATCTCCCGCATAGCGATCCGATGGTCCTGCATCATCTCACCGTGCATCGGCACTTCGCGGTGTCGCATTCCTTGCATCTGGGCCGTGTCGGACCGAGCCGGCGCCGGCTTCGCCTTGAGCGTCTGCTCAAGGTCCGGCATGCCCGGCGGCATCCCATCGGCGAGAACTGGCCCGGCGCCGACGGCAAGGACGCCAAAGGCTGCGAGCGAAGCGATAATCGCTGCTTTCTTGCGCAAATATGATTCCTTCAAGTCTGAGTTTCAGTTCGACCGGACACATGCCCGGTCGATTCTCGCTCCCCAGGGAGCTTGCCGTTGAGATGGTGTCGGCCTGGAGGCGGCAGTATACGTAATTTGCGAAGCCGGCGGTCAGCCTGCCATGTCCGCTTTAGTTCGGCTATTAGCAAAAGCTGGGCGCGGATGACCGAAGACGGCGGCCATCAAAGCCTCCGCCTAGCCCGAGCACTGGAAAGCGACGCCGCCTGCTGCAGTGGCAAACAGCGAAACGTAAATCGCACGCCGCTTTTGCTTCGGCGCGATCGTGGCAAGGCTCACCGCCGAACCAGCCACTCGCACTGGCCCAGGCTAAATTGTCGCAATAGACGCTCGCTCGGATCGGTGCCGCAGTGATTGAACGCTCGCCTGGCTGATGATTGATCAACTGGCGAGGGCCGCAACCAGCTTAGAAGGGCAATTTTTTCTTCCCAGAGGGGGCGGGCACAAAAGCGATCGGTTCGGGTATTACGGATATTGCCCTCCCGAGCGCCCTTTAAGGGAAGAGCGGCGCTTCGCCTCGGTGGATCTCATCGGGATCGAGAAAAGCGCGTTTGCGTCAGTTTCACGATTGCTCAGGAGGGGCTTCGAAATGACTTTTCTGAGCCGGCGAACTCTCTTGGCGGGCGGAGGCCTCCTGCTGGGGGCGGCATGCACGCGCAGATTTGCGACGCCGGACCAAGCAGGCACGCTGCCCATTCCTCGCCTGTTAGATGCACGCGACCATGGGCAGAGAATTGGACTGAGGGCGCAGGAAGGGGAAACCACTTTCTTCCCAGGGCGGCGGAGCGCCACCATGGGATACAACGGCAGCTATCTCGGCCCGACTCTGCGGGTACATCGCGGGGACGACGTGACGGTGACTGTCAGCAACAATCTGTCTGCTGATACCACGGTTCACTGGCACGGGCTGCTCGTACCGGGAGAGCTGGACGGCAGCCCCCACCAGACCATTAGTCCAGGCGAGACTTGGCGTCCGACGCTGCCGATCCGTCAGCCGGCGGCCACTCTCTTTTATCATTCCCATGCACACGGCCGAACGGCGGAGCAGGTCTATGCAGGCCTAGCGGGATTGCTCTTCGTCACCGACGAGGAAGAGCAAGGTCTCGGTTTGCCTTCAGATTACGGCGTCGACGATCTACCAATATTGATCCAGGATCGGCAGTTCGTGGATGGCCGTCTGGTGTTACCGGCGGGCATGATGGTGGCGTTGGACGGGAGGCGGGGCAACGTTATTCTCGTAAACGGCGCGTACAACCCGCGAGCAGACGTTCCCAGAAGCTTAGTGCGGCTGCGGCTTGTAAATGGTTCGAATGCCCGGACTTACGATCTTTCGTTCAGCGACGGACGAGCCTTTTATTGGATCGGCACCGAGGGCGGCCTTTTGGAAAAGTCCGTTGAATTGCAGTCCCTCACTCTGGCCTCCGGTCAGCGGGCGGAGATCTTGGTGGACTTCAGCGATGGCAAACCGGTCTCGTTGGTCTCGGCTCCGGACCAAAGCACCCTGAGGATGCATGGCATGGGCATGATGCATCGGCACGAGGCTAGCGAAAACAACGCAGGCAATGAAACTGTCCTCACATTCTCACCGCGCTTGGCATCGAGCAAGCGAGGTAGCACCACGCTTCCGCTCCTCCTGGCGTCCCGCGCGGTGCCAAATCCGGCGACGGTCGTCGCACGGCGACGTCTGGTGCTCAACATGAGGCTGGGGGGCATGATGGATAGCGACGAAGAGCCGCTAACGATCAACCACAGGCGATTCGATATGGATCGAATCGATGAGGAGGTCGAGCTTGGCGCCGTCGAGATATGGAAAGTCTCCGGGCAGAAAATGGCCCATCCCTTCCACATTCATGGAGTGCACTTCGACGTGCTAAGTCGCGATGGCGAGGAGCCAGATCTTCTTGATCAGGGGCCACGTGACACCATCGTCGTGGACGAACCGGTCGAGTTATTAATCCGCTTCGACCAGCCTGCTTCAAAGGCGCCCTTCCTGTTCCATTGCCATATCCTGGAGCACGAGGACGAAGGCATGATGGGTCAGTTTTCCGTGACGTAGTGGGAACAACTCAAGAATCGAAATCCCGCATATGCCAATAAGGGGGCAATGCTCGACGTATGACTTCGAACTCCACTCTCGTTTTTGTTCCCTTTTCGGGCTTGGGCCAGAACGTTTCGCACATCTCGATCGAAGGCATTCGATCATCCCGGACACTTGTGCATCACATGACGAACCCTGCGGTTCGTCACGGCCACCAGGCGCCGCGGGCCGCGCTCTATAATGACCATACGCTTGTCGGGCCGTCCCGCGGCCGCTGTCAGTACTCGCGGCAATGAGTAATAGATGGTATCGCCGCGTTCATACCACTTTCCTCCGCCAAGCGGCGTCTGGTCAGGCAATCGGATTTCGCTGTAAGATCCGTTGCGATTAAGAACCCAGGCCATCCCCGACTTACAGCCGGATCGGCCATCAAATGACCAGACACCCGCGAGCTTGGTGGTCGAGGTATCTTCCCCTGCGGGAACGACCCTGGCCGGCGAAGGTAGCGTTGGCACAGTGAGCGCGGCGAAAATCGCCCAGATGGAACACGACCACCGTGTGAAAGTGAGCAGCCGGCATCGAAATAACCCGTTAAGCGCGATCGTCATACTATTTCCTTCCGATCCACACTCACTGCGCTGAGAGCTTCGTTGGTTGCCCTTGGCAGACTATGCAGACCATCTGCCGGCGGTAATGCGTATTTGCCGCTAGACAGAAGGGACGCCTGCCACGGCATCTGATCGCAGATCGCCCAGGACAAGGCAGGCGGCGCAGAACTTGGGATGACGGTGATCGGCTCATGCGCAGGGCAAGCGAGCGACCATATGAGCGGTAACGGGGGCGACGAGTTCGCTTCCGGACGAGGAAAAGGTGGCCCGGTGACCTTCACTCTATCCCGACATGTTAGTTTGGACGCTCAAGCCGGGTACCGAGGCGGAGGCATATAGGCCCGCCCGATGTACTAGTCGCAAGCGACCGGCTTTCGGTTCTGATGCTCTTGCGACCCGGTCAACCGACCGATCGCCATTCGTATATATCACAATTTCGCGGGTCGTTCCCCCCAGATAGGGTCAGAGCAGGTTCGAGTCGTGGAGGGTACGCCAGGCCGAGATGCCGGATGTTCCCGCTGTCCTAGCCGCCACGAATTCGATGGAGATCCAAGGCAAGAGGAGCATTTGATGTCAGCCGCTTCAGCATTTCCAGCTCTGGCGCAGGCGTCCCCCCGACCGCAGTCCGGGATTGTCGCCTGCATCGATTGCTCCGATCATGATGCGTGGATCTACTCACACGCTCGTGCGCTCGCGACAACGCTCGACGTCCCTATTACCCTGCTACAAGTACTTGACGGCGAGGGCTCGACGCGCTCTCGTCCAGACCCGATTGAATGTAACCTCCGGCGGCGCGAAGCCCTGCGCGCCCTCGATCGATGCGCCGCCGCGACCAGCGCACCTCCAACCAAAACCTCCATCGAACTGACCGAAGGCCAAACCGCGGAGGAAATTTGCCGCTTTATCCGAGAGTGCGACGACGGCATGGTCGTACTGGGAAGACGAGGCAGGCAAGAGGCCGGTCGCCCGGGCATGGGGGCAACCGTGCACAAGGTGCTCATGCAGACGCCAGCCCCGGTCCTGCTCGTACCGGTAGAGGCCCCGCTTCCGGCAGCGCCCTACAGAAGGGTTGTGGTGCCGCTTGACGGCTCTCGCTGGGCTGAGAGCGTGCTGCCCCTAGCTGTGCGTCTTGCGAAGGCCTCGGAAGCGGAACTCCTGCTCGTCCATGTCGTCCCTACGCCCGAGATGATCGAGGCACGGCCCCTGGAAGTCGAGGACAAGAAGCTTCAACAAGCCCTTATAGAGCGAAATGAGGATCGACGATGGAGCCCGAACTGCTCCGGGCGTATTTCTGGGAATTGTCCGGCAAGGATGGCGACCGCTTCGTCGCGGTGACCGATCCGGGATCGAAGCTCGAGAAGCTGGCCAAGGAGCATGGCTATCACGCCATCTTCCTCGGCGATCCGGCGATCGGCGGGCGTTATTCGGTCCTGTCGGTATTCGGCATGGTGCCGGCAGCGATGATGGGGATCGACGTCGAAGCCTTTTTCGCCGCGACCCAGCCCCTGGTCGAAGCGTGCAAGGGCGACACCGCCAATCCCGGCCTGATCCTCGGTGCGATCATGGGCGAGGCGGCGGTTTCCGGCCGCGACAAGCTCACCATCCTGACCAGCCCCGGCCTCGAGCCGATCGGCGCCTGGCTCGAACAGCTCATCGCCGAATCGACCGGCAAGCATGGCAAGGGAATCGTGCCCGTCGACCTGGAGCCGTCCGCGCCGGTGGAGGATTATGGCGCGGACCGCGTGTTCGCCCTGCTGACGCTCGCCGGCGACGATGCGTCCGACATCATCGAGCAGGCCCATTTCCTGGTCGCAGCGGGCCAGCCGGTGATACGCATCACGCTGCCGTCGAAGGAGCGTATCGGCCAGGAATTCTTCCGCTGGGAAGTGGCAACCGCTTTTGCCGGTGCGGTGATCGGCATCGATCCGTTCGACCAGCCCGATGTCGAGGATGCCAAGATCGCGACGCGCGAGCTGATCGACAAATATGAGGAATCGGGCGCGCTCGCCCCCGAAACCCCGTTCCACCAGGACGCGGCCATGGCCTTCTCCGCACCGGGCGACCACATTTTCGCCGCGACCAATCCGGTCGAGATATTGCGCGACCATTTCGCCAGCGCCGAGCCCGGCGACTATGTCGGCTTCCTCGTTTATCTCGAACGTAACGCCGAACATGAGGCGGCGATCGCGCGGATGCGCGGCGAAGTAGTTCACGCGAAGCATGTCGCGACCGTCGCCGGCTTCGGCCCGCGTTTCCTCCATTCGACCGGCCAGGCCTATAAAGGCGGGCCGAAGAGCGGGGTGTTCATCGAGATCACGCGGACGCCCGATCCGGATCTCGCCGTTCCGGGGTGGAAAGCGAGCTTTGGCATCGTCCAGCTTGCGCAGGCGCGCGGCGATCTCGACGTGCTCGCCGCGCGCGGGCAGCGCACCTTGCGCATTCATCTCAACACAGGGGATCTCAATATTCTCGAAACATTGGTGGCGCGTTCGCTACAGAATTGAAGGGGATCAGCATAGATGCGTATCGCAATGATCGGACTGGGGCGCATGGGCGGCAATATCGTCCGTCGCCTGGTGCGCGGCGGACATGAAGCGGTCGTCTTCGATCGCAACCAGGATCTGATCGACGATCTGGTCAAGGAAGGCGCGGTCGGCGCGACCGGGCTCGACGATCTGCGCGGCAAGCTCGCCGAGCGCGCCATCTTCTGGGTGATGCTCCCGGCGGGTCCTCCGACCGAGGATACGATCACCGCCCTGCTCGAAAAGTCCCTGCCCGGCGACATCATCATCGACGGCGGCAACAGCTTCTACAGGGACGATATCCGCCGCGCGAAGCTCTGCGTGGCGAAGCAAGTCGCCTATGTCGACATCGGCACGTCGGGCGGCGTCTGGGGACTCGAACGCGGCTATTGCATGATGATCGGCGGCGAGACGGAGGTGGTCGACTACCTCGATCCGATCTTCAAGACGATGGCACCGGGCCGAGGGACGATCCCCCCCACGCCCAATCGGATGGAGCAGGAAGGCGAGGATGCGCGCGCCGAGCTAGGCTACATCCATGCCGGCCCGCCTGGCGCCGGCCACTTCGTCAAGATGGTCCATAACGGCATCGAATATGGTCTGATGCAGGCCTATGCCGAGGGCTTCGACATCCTGAAGTCGAAGAAATCCGACAAGCTTCCTGAGGATGAGCGCTTCGATCTCAACCTCACCGACATTGCCGAAGTGTGGCGCCGCGGATCGGTCATCTCCTCCTGGCTGCTCGACCTGACCGCGTCGGCGCTCGCCAAGGATCAGATGCTCGCCCAGTTTACCGGCACCGTGGCGGATTCGGGCGAAGGCCATTGGACGATTGAGGCGGCGATGGAGGAAGCGGTGCCCGCCTACGTCCTCTCGGCCGCCTTGTTCGCGCGCTATCGCAGCCGCGTCGAACATACGTTCGGCGACCAGGTGCTGTCGGCGATGCGCTTCGGCTTCGGCGGCCATACCGAAATGCCGCAGTAGGCTCCCATGAAGAAGGCCCCACCCGCCACTCTGGTCATTTTCGGCGCGACCGGGGACCTGACCCGCCGCCTGCTGGTCCCCGCCGTCACCAATCTGTGCACCGACGGATTGCTGGGAAAGGACTTCACCATCCTCGGCATCGGCCGCAGCGATGGCGATGACGAGATGTTGCGCGCCAGCCTCGATAAGTTCGCGACCGAGTGCGATTGCTGGCGTGATCTGCGCAAGCGCATCGCCTACCTCCAGGGCGATTTCACCGCAGACCGGGTGTTCGACGATGTCGCCAAGGCGTTGGGCGACCGAAGCGCGGTCTTCTACCTCGCCACGCCAGCGCAATTCTTCGGCGCCATCGTCGAAAAGCTTGCCGCCAAAGGCCTGATGGCGGAAGCGGGCAGTCGGTTCCGCCGCGTCGCGATCGAAAAGCCGTTCGGCCACGACCTCGCCTCGGCCAAGGCGCTTGACGCCCGAATCCTCGCCTTGCTCCCGGAAAGCCAGATCTACCGGCTCGACCACTTCCTGGGAAAGGAAACTGTCCAGAACATCCTGGTCGCGCGCTTCGCCAACCAATGGTTCGAAGCGGTGTGGAACAATCGCTATATCGATCATGTCCAGATCACCGCCGCCGAGACGGTCGAGGTCGGATCGCGCGGATCTTTCTACGATGCAACCGGCGCGCTCCGCGACATGGTCCCCAACCATCTGTTCCAGCTGCTGGCGATGATCGCGATGGAGCCGCCCAACAGCTTCGATGCCGACGCGATCCGCGACGAAAAGGCCAAGGTGTTGCGCGCGATCCGCAAGCCCACCGCAGTCTGCGCAGTGCGCGGCCAATATGGCAAGGGCCGTGTCGGTAGCCGCAACGTGCCGGCCTATCGTAAGGTCCCGGATGTCGCTACCGACAGCAGGACCGAGACCTATGTCGCACTGAAGCTGGAAGTCGACACCTGGCGCTGGGCCGGCGTGCCCTTCTACCTGCGCACCGGCAAGGCGCTGGCAGCGCGCGATACGGAGATCGTCGTCACGTTCAAGGCAGTGCCCTACGCTTTATTCCGCGATTGTCCGATCGACCGCCTGCCAGCCAATCGCCTGATCTTCCAGCTGCAGCCGGACGAAAGCATCGTCTTAGACATGCTGGTCAAGAAACCGGGTCCAGTGATCAAGACCGCAGGGACAACGCTCGATTTCACTTATGCCGACCACTTCAAGCTGTCGGGCCGGACCGGCTACGAAACCTTGCTCTATGACATGATGACCGGCGACCAGACATTGTTCCAGCGCGCTGAGCAGATCGAGGCGGGCTGGGCCGCGGTCCAGCCGATCCTCGATGACTGGGTCAAGGACAAGGGCAGGCTTGAATCCTATGCACCAGGCAGCGCCGGCCCGGCCGGCGCAGATGCCCTACTCGAACGCGATGGCCGCTTCTGGCACAGGATCGGCCAATGATGCTGGGCCTCGTCATCTCCGACATCGACGGACTTTGGTTCGCAAGGACAAGAGCCTGGCGTCGGCGACGATTGCCCGGTCGCGGACCTACTATCTGGACGTCACCAACCCCTATGCCAACAAGCGAGCTGGCGTCGATGCCCTGGCGCGGGCGCTCGGCCACATGCCCAATGACCTGCCCTTTGCTCGTGCGCACCGGCCTATCGATCGCCATGGGCAAGGCGCCTGAGGAGATCCGTAGCGCAGCGCACTACATTTCAACCAGCGACGACAAAGATGGCATCGCCGATGCCATCGACGCATTTCTGCTGCCGCTTGTGGGAGGATCATCATGAAGCGACTGGCCGCTTTCGACCTCGATGGAACGCTCGCGCTCAACAAGCAGCCGCTCGACGATGAAATGGCGGATCTGCTTACCCGCCTGCTCGACGTGACGATGGTAGCGATCATCTCCGGAGGCGACTGGCCGCAATTCGAGAAACAGGTGGTGTCGCGCATGCCCGCCCGTGCGCGGCTCGACAATTTTATCATCCAGCCGACCACGGGCACCAAGCTATATCGTCACGCCGACGGCCAATGGACGCGTATCTATGCCGATCTGTTCACCGGCGACGAAAGCCAGCGCATCCGCGAAGCACTGACCAAGGCGGTCGAGCAGGCGGGCTATGCAAACGAGAACATCTGGGGCGAGCAGATCGAGGATCGCGGCAGCCAGATCACATTCTCCGCGCTCGGTCAGCAGGCGCCGCTCGAGGCCAAGGACACGTGGGATCCCGATCACGCCAAGCGCAAGAAATTGCAGGCCCTGCTCCAGCCGTTGCTGCCAGGCTTTGCCATCAATATCGGCGGGGCGACATCGATCGACATCACCCGCGAAGGGATAGACAAGGCCTATGGCCTTAAGCGCCTTTCCGAGCAGACCGGCGTCGCACTCGACGAGATGATCTTCTTCGGTGACGCGATCTTCCCGGGCGGAAATGATTATCCGGCCAAGCATCTCGGGCTGGATACCGTGCGAGTCCGCGACGTTGCCGAAACCAAGTCGGTGGTTGGCGCGATCGCTGCCTGGCTGGTCTAGAAGCGCTACCGCCGATCCTTAACCAGTCCCGCTTTCGCACCCATACGACCCAGCTTCGCAGCGGTCCCACATTGTAGAGCCGACGGATCGCTTCAATGGTGCTGGAGCTGCTTGACCTCACTACGCCTGGGCGCGTTCGAGGAAACTCAGCTCGCCATGTCCGCCATCATCCGACAGCTGGCGGCGCAGTCCTTGCAGGTAGCCGAGCAACGCTTCATCCGCTCGTCCACGACGTGGCTCAGGCATTCCCGCGCACATCGTTCGCAGGCGTCAGCGCAGGCGCGACACAGGATGGTATGGAGCGGGGATTCGCGCAGCATCGAGTTGGCGGTCGCCTGGCACAGTTCCGCACAGTCGTTCAGCATGGCGATCAGCGACGCCGTGGCTGACGCGCCGCCTTGCTTCGTCAGCCAGGCGGCGGTTTCCAGGCACATGCGGTGAGACGCCACGCAATCGTCGATGCAGTCCGTCATCGACATCGCCATCCCTTCCATTCGATGCTGCTGCGCCGCCGCCGGCGCAGCCAGCGTTCCGGCGGCGGCAAGGCCGGCGCCCGCCATCAGCAATTCGCGTCTCTCGATCATGATGCGCCTTCCATCTGCTATCGCTTGAGCGCTGTGCCGCATCCGGCGGCCTCAGCCGTAGCCGGCGACCCATCCGACGCCGCACGCGCCTTCTCCCGCGCCATCCGCGTTTCCTCCCAGGGCCAGTGGCCGTTGATCTCGACCCCGAGCGAGATGCTCAGGAAGGTCCGCACCAGCACAAGCCCGGCCAGCACGATGAGATCGTCGAGCGTCGGGTTGATCACCAGCGACTTGACGATGTCGCCGGCGACCAGAAATTCCAGGCCGAGCAGGATGCTGCGGCCGAGTGCCGATCGGAACGCGCTATAGGCCTCGGTTCGGTCGCCCGCCCTCGCCCGCCGCGCAAACAGAAAGGTTGCGAGCCCCGCGCCGACCAGGATGGTCAGCGTGCCCGCCAGTTCCAGGCCGATCACCGCGAGCCGGAAGAAGGCGCTCAGCCAGTCGGCCTCAATGGTGATCATACCAGCCTCGCTTGCGGATATTGTTGAAGCTGTCGGTAGCGTGACAGGCATAGCATTGGTCGACGCGCGCCTTCGACCCGGCTGCGCGCTGCGAGACCATGCTGAAATGCTCCATGAAGTGACTGGGCGGCGCCTTGTGGCACTCGGCGCACTGCGTCGAATTGACCGATGGATGGCGGTAATTGGCGATCTTCCAGCTGTCGGTCTTGTGACAGCTCGCGCAGTCGGTGCCGAACAGGCCCTGGTGCGGATCGCGGAACGCATGGCAGCTCGCGCAATTGAGCGCGGTCTCGGGGGTCAGGCTTCGAGTGTTTGTCGACATGCCCGCCAAAGGCTGCCGCCACTTTGCCATGTCGAGCAAGGCGGCGTGATCCATGCGGATGATGCCGCGCTCTCCCTCATGTTCGACGTGGCAGGAGGTGCACTGCGTCGCTTTCGCGTGGAACTGCGTCGACTGCTTCGTCCCGAAATCCGTGCCCGCATGGCAGGTGAGACAGGTCCGGGTTTCGACGCCCTTGCCCGGCGTGTGGCAGGCCGTGCATTGGCCGGCGAAGGACTGGTGGGCGCTCGAGAGCGGGCCGGGCGCTACGAGCTGCGCCACCAGGCCGGCATCCCTCGGCGCGTCCGATCGCATCCGGATCGCGACCGCGGCGACCATCACCAGCAGGGCCGCGATGAAGACGGCGTAGGAAAGACGCTGCCAGCTCATAGCCAGCGCAGCCCGTAATAGATCGCCGCGCCGACGTGGAGCGCGAGCAGCGCGAAGATGAGACAGCCCAGCAGGATGTGCAGGAACCGCCATCGCGCGAACAGGGTGTTGGTCGCCTCTTCGGCGCGGATCGCGAATTCGGTATCGGCCAGCGCCGCGGCGATCCCCGCCTTGTCCTGGGGGTGCTGGCCCGCGGGCGCATCCCCGGCGACGAACAGATAGCGCCTCCAGCCCGACAGCGGCGCGGCTGCGGTATCGGCCTGCGTCGGCGCGGCCGGCTCCTCGAGGAAGGCGGCGCGAAGCGAAGCCAGTTCCGACCTGCGTCCGCGCAGCGCCCGACCAAGCTGGGCAAGCAGGTAGCGGCCGATGAAGCCGGTGATGACCGTCATCAGCAGAAGGATGGTCAGAAGCAGTCCGACCGGGCTTTCGAGCTTGTGCGCGGCGTGGACCAGACCCAGGATCGGCGCCAGCACGCCGGCATAGATGTGGATGGCGAGCAGGGTCGGCTTGCTGACGAGCCGGGAGAGCGCCTTGTCGACCCAGGCGATATGCTTGGCCGCGACATAGGGAAGCGTCAGCAGCATCAGCACGAGCGCTGCGATCCCGATGATCCCGCCGGCCAGGCTGCCCGGAAAGCGCGGTGACACATGCACGAGGTAGCCGAACGGGAACAGCAGCAGGAACGCGACCAGCAGGCCGACGGCGATGTCGCTGCGTTCGCGCATCAGGCTTCGACCACGAGCGGCGTGCCCGTGCCCTTCGCCTGGCACGCGAGCACATAGCCCTGCGCCTTGTCGGCGGGCGCGAGGCCGGACTCGACCTCCATCGTCACCTCGCCCTGCAGCAGCTTGACGACGCAGGCGCCGCATGTGCCCGCACGGCAGGCATAGGGGATCTCGACGCCCGCGCCCTCGGCCGCCTCGAGCACGGTCTCGTCCGCGGGCAAAGCCGCCGACACCCCCGACACGGAGAAGGTCACCGTGCTCGGTGCCACCTCGGCGCTCGGGGCCGGCTTAGCTGCTGGCGCGGGCGCGGGCTTGACCTCGAGATCCTCGTGGTCGGCCGGCAGCGAGGCCGGACCGAACGCCTCGGTGTGCAGCTGCGCTTCGGGGACGCCGAGTTCCGCCAGCACGCCGCGCATCGCGCCCATCATCGCCGGCGGGCCGCACATATGGATCCGCCGGCTCGCGATCTCCGGCACCGCGGCCAGGATCATCTCGCGGGTGATCGGCCCTTCGGGGCCCATCCAGACGGTGCCGGGCGCGCGCTGCATCGCGGCGACGACATGGAGGTTGGGAAAACGGCGTTCGAGCCGTTCGAGCTCGTCGCGGAACACGAATTCCTCGGTCGACCGTGCGCCGTAGAAGAAGAAGATATCACCCTTCCACGCGGTGTCGGTGAGATAGCGCAGCACCGACATCATCGGGGTGATGCCGACCCCGCCCGCGATCAGCACGATGCTCTGGGCATCCGTTCCCGTGAAGGTGAAGGCGCCGAACGGTCCGCTGACCTTCAGCAGATCGTCGGCGACGACCTTGTCGTGCAGGTATCGCGAGACCACGCCCTGCTCCTCGCGCTTGACCGTCAGTTCGACATAGGCCCGCTGGGTCGGCGAAGAGGCGATCGTGTAGGAACGGCGCGCGGTCTTGCCCGCTTCGGGCTCTACCTCGACCTGCAGGAACTGGCCCGGCAGGAAGTCGAACGGCAGCCGGTCGGCGGCCGGGTCCGCGAGCCGGAAGGTCAGCACGCTCGGCGTCTCTCGCACGATCTGGACCACGCGCAGCTGCCCCGCCCAGCTTTTGGGCTTGCGCAGCGAAGCTCCCGCGGGCGCGGCCGCATTGCTCGAGGCGAGCCCGGCGCTGCCGGCAACGGGGGCAGGTGCGGGCGCGAACTTCGCAGCGGGCGGGACAGCCTTCGGCTCCGGCTTTTCCGAGGTCTTGGCGGTGGCGACACCGCCGGCGATCGCCCCGATCCGCCGGAGGCGGAAGATCTGCAGCGCGATCAGCGTGGCGCTCACCAGCCCCAGGAAGAGCATGAGAAGGAGGTGTGAGGGCGAGATGCCGAACCAGTGGTCGGCATGGCCGGGCGCGGCCTGGTCGATGTCGAGCTGATCGCGCAGCCAGGCAAGCCCGACCTCCCGGGGCGGCTGCAAGCCGCCGATCGCGCCCTGCGCGGCGGTGCCGGACCGGAACAGGTCGGTTCCCTCGCGCAGGCGGCGCGCCGCATCGAGCCGGGCCGAGACCGTGGTTGCACGCGCGCCGTCGGCCGAGGCGGCGTTGATCATCGCTAGGCCCGTGCTTACCCGTTCGCCAGCCTGCGCAGCGACCCGCTGCCTTGCCGCTTCGTCGAGCGCGGGAAAGGCGAGCAGTTGCGAGATGAAGCCGGTCCGGCGCGATTCGTGGCCGTGCTCATTCTCCCCTTCCCCATTGATCATGCGATCCATCATGGGGTTCATCATCTTCGCCATGTCCGACGACCCCGACGATGCCGGTGCGGACATGCCCCCGCCGGCCGGCATGCCTGCGCCATGATGCGCGGCATGATCCTCGCCCTCCTGCGCGCCCGCGCCCGCGGACAGGCTGAGAGCGATTGCGCAGCCGAGGCTCAAGCGTCGAAGGCTGATCCGCCTGGACATCCTCATCCCCTTTTTCAGCGCGCTTACATATCCTTCATCGGCATCGCCGAATTGCCCGGCGCGGGATCGGGTGCCGGCGCGGTCTGGTTGCCGGCCCCGGCGCGCATCGCGTCATGGTCCATCGCCTGACGGTGATGCCGCTCCATCTCGGCCTGGTTGCTCATCGCGTCCATCGACGCCGCGTCTGCAGCGTTGCCGCTGTCGGTCAGGACCGGGGTGGCGGCGACGCTGTTCGCCGCGGGCGGCACCGTCTGGTCGGCCTGGCGGTCGCAGCCCGAAAGCGCGAGCGCCAGCAACAGGCTTCCGCCGACAAGCGGAAGGGCTTTTTTCGCATGGTTGATCATAGCTTGCTCCTTGGCTTGAAAACTGTGTCCGGGCGCCAGGGATGGCGCCCGGACCCGATCATTGCGCGTTGCGCAGGATCTGAAGGCACCGGTCGTGCGAGAGGTTCATCGGGTTGCGCCCCTGCCCCTTCATCTCGCCATGATCATGCGGCGTCTGGAGACCCATATTGCCCTCCATCGCCCGGCAACTCTCGACCTGCGCCGAGGTCGGCCGCGTGGTTACACAGGCGCCTAGAAGCAGCGCCGGCGTGAGGACGGCGATCAAACGCATTTTCTTCATGACAAAAGCCCTTTCGCTAGTGATGATCGTTCGTCCTGCGCTGCCTGATGTTTCTTGTTATGCTGTTGGTCTTTCCGCCGCGCCGTCAGGAAGGCGAGGATCGGGCAATCGGAGACGGGCACTTCGCCCGGGCATTCGTCGGCGAGCATCCGCAGCATGTCGCGGATATCCGACAGGCGCTCGAGCCGGGCTTCGGCGTCCGCGATCTTGGCAAGCGTGATATCGAGCACGGCCTGGGCATGCGCGGTGTCCGACGCCCTGAGCGCCAGCAGCTGCCGGGCCTGTTCGAGTGTGAAACCAAGCTCCTGCGCCGAGCGGATGAAATTGACGCGCTCGAGGTCGGTCGCGTCGTAGAGCCTGTAGCCCGCTGCCGTGCGCGCGGGTTCGCGCAGCAAACCCATCCGCTCATAATAGCGGATCGTGTCGCGGCCCACGCCCGCAGCGGCGGCCAGTTCGCCGATCTTGAAATTGCCCATGTCATCCGCTCGATCATCATGCCGGTTGTGTCCAGGGTCAAGCGGTTCGCTTTGACCCCGAACGGTCCGTTGCCGCCGGCAGCCCGCTGCCCCGACGTCTCGCATCCGGGCAGCTTGCGCCGGCGGGCCACCGGCTCGTCAGTTCTTGCGAAGCTCGACGATGTCGTGCTTGGCAGGCGTACCGTCGGCGACGGACACGTGCGCGAAGTGATCATCGAAGATATGATCGATCGTCACATGGCCGATGAGCTGGCGGTGATAAGTCGGCGCCACGCCTTTGGACGGACCCGGATGGGTCACGACGCGATAGACCTCGAGCTTCTGGCCGACCTCGGCGCCATCGGCCTTTCCGATGCAGACGACCGTGCCGTTGCTGCCCGTGTCGACGATCGAACCGCGCATGAACCAGGTGTGGCCGATACCTTGCGCGAATAGCGGAGAGGCGCCGAGCATCGAGATTCCGGCCAGCGCCACCATGATGGACTTCTTCATCATCATCTTGACTCCTTGAGTGAGCGTTGAGAACTGCTGCTCGATTTCTCGAGGGGAAGATTTTGTTTCTTCGCCCACAGGACTATGGTCCCGGGTCCAAGCTCGGTATACGTAGTGTTCGCAGCCGAAGTTTTTCGGGCAAGGTGTCTGAAGGCCGGGCTTACTCGTACGTAACGATCCAGGGCACGACTTTCGTGTTTATGAAACGTAGTCTGGAACCAGGCCTTAACCCCTGAGGACAAGCGCTTTACGTCCAGCTAGCCGCGCAAAACGGCTACGTTGGCGATAGAAGAAGGTCGTTGAAGGTTCGTCCGACGAATTTACGCTTCGCTATCTCCCTCGTATCTCACGAGCAATTCCTTGCGGGCTGCCATTTCGGTCGCAACAGATGCCACCCGGGCAGGCGGAGCAGGCGGTGCCTGCAGCTCCGGAGAAAGCGCCTTTCCAGCCTACTCCAGTGCTCCCTGCCGCACCCCTAAGCCCCGCCATCATCAACGGGAGCGAAAGACTGTGGCGGCCTTTCCGGAATCCACCAGACCTGGCAAAGGCCCCACTCTGCTGACAATTTCATTTCGACCTCGACCGGAACTGATGGCATCTAGGCATGGCCCCAGCCAAGTCAGGCGGCGGCCAGGGGCTACGCGTAGCGCGACCGGTCCCGGGATCGATCCCGATCAACAACATCCGGAACGCCTTCGGCGTCCTCGTTGAAATCGCGAATTGCGGCGCGGCGCCATCCGCTGTTTTGCTCACTTCCGGAAGGAGCCACCCTCATTCCATCGTCGCGCGAAACTCTGTCATCCGGTCCGCTTCAAACGCGTTGGTGCCGGGATGAATGTGCTGATCAGCGTATTCCAAACAGAGATCGACAACAAAGGATTTCGATTCCGGACAACGAACTTCATCAGGTTCGCGAGGTTCGAGACCAAGGATACCAAATCAGTGCCCAAGGCGAACAAAGCTCCGACCATCATATTGTGGACGAGCCAGAATGGGGCCCCTACGAGAAAAAGGCCTTTCATCCGCGTAGTCGAGGTTTGGAGCCGTGCGAAGCTGCCCAACGAACTGCCCGTGAACGCCAGAGCTGAGGGGAGACCGTGCCAGGTCACAACCGACAGAAAAGCCATCAAAATCAGACTAGCGCCGTAAAGCCTCGTCACCACATAGCGATCACGCACTGACGCGGAAATGCGAGCTGCGAACATGAAATGAGGCACGCTATCGCCGCAGTGGGTGAGCCGAGCATCACAAAATAGAGCGCGAAGGCGGCAGCACCCGCGCTCTGGATTTTCACCGCGGTTCGATAGTCGTCGAAAAACGGCCAGCTAATGACGCACAAAAGCGCGACGCAGCCGAACGCGGTGGCAATCATGATTGCCGCCACCCGGTTGTTTCGCTCAAGACCTGCGTTTCGCGCCCAGCTCTATCTTTCTTCATAGTGCAAGCGTGAACGAACAAGGTTAATTACGATTTAAGAACGCCCGTAGTAGCGCGGATTTACGGCTGCTTTTGGATCGCCGTTACCTCGCCGGCGTTGCCCGTCAACATAAGGTCAAAATCGACCTTATCGCCAACCTTCACTGCATCTGTGATCGCCGGGGCAGCCTTGAACGCCATTGTCATTGCCGGCCATTTGGCTTCGGGGATGGCGCCATGATCGAGTGTGATCGTGCCCGCAGACTTGTCGATCGCGGTGACCGTGCCGTGTCCCTTCACCTTGATTGCAGTGGCAGCCGACGGCTCCATCGCCATATTTGCCATGTTGCCGCTCATAGCGGTGGCGGGTTCTGCCTTGTTGGTCTCGACCGCAACGGGCGGTTCGGCTTTTTTCCCGCAAGCGACGGTCAGTGCCGCGAGGCCGAGGGCAAAGGTCAGTCGTCCGTAGTTCATGGTCTTCTCCTTTATAATGAAACGTGTTGGTCATTGGGATTCATCTTCGGCCGCCGAAGCAGCAGATAGGCGGCAGGCAGGACGAACATCGACAACAGCGGCGCGGTCAGCATGCCGCCTATCATCGGCGCGGCGATCCGGCTCATGACTTCGGATCCGGCGCCCGATCCCAGCAGGATCGGCAAGAGGGCAGCGAGGATCACGGCGACCGTCATCGCCTTGGGCCGAACGCGGAGCAGTGCGCCTTCGCGCACTGCCGTCTCGACCTCGGCGACATCCGGATCGGTGCGCTCTTCCAAGGCGTTCTTCAGGTAGATCAGCATCACGACGCCGAATTCGGCGGAGACGCCAGCGAGCGCGATGAAACCTACCCCGGTGGCGACCGACTGGTTGAAGCCGAGCAGATAGGGGTCGGTTCCGGCTGAGGGCGGAATGACACCCTAAGCGCCGGCGTCCTTGGGCCAAAGGTACTCGCCAGTGAGGAGGATGTGTGCCCATCCGAGCGGCGAAATATGGGCGAGAAGATGGTCGGGGGTATCGAGCCCTTCGCGGCGCCGGGCCTCAACGGCATGGCCAAGGTGCAGGGTGTTCCAGTAGACGATGATGGCGGTGAGCAGGTTGAGGCCGGCGATCCGGTAATGCTGACCCTCCGTCGTGCGGTCGCGGATTTCGCCCTGACGGCCGATGCGCAGGGCATTTTTCAGCGCATGATGTGCCTCGCCTTTGTTGAGGCCGACCTGTGCACGGCGCTGCATGCCGACGTCGAGTATCCATTCGATGATGAACAGCGTCCGCTCGATCCGGCCCACCTCGCGCAGCGCGGAGGCAAGATCGTTCTGGCGCGGATAGGAGGCGAGCTTGCGCAAGATGCTGCTCGGCGCGACCTGTCCAGCGCTCATGGTGGCGGCGCAGCGGAACAGATCGGGCCAGTTGGAAACGATCAGCGCCTCACGCGCCTTGCCGCCCACCAGCGGGCGCAATTCGCTCGGCGTCGCGGCAGGGTCGAACACGTACAGTCGTTTGGATGGGAGGTCGCGGATGCGCAGTACAAGGCGGCAGCCGAGCATCGCGCTGATCCCGAACAGATGATCGGTGAACCCGCCAGTGTCGGCGTACTGCTCTTCGATCCGTCGCCCTGCCTCATTCATCGTCAGCCCGTCGAGTAGATAAGGTGCTTCGCTGACCGTGGCTGGAATGGTCCGCGATGCAAACGGCGCGAAGCGGTCGTTGACGTGGGTATAGGCCTTGATGCCGGGATCGTTGCCGTAGCGGGCGTTGATCGTATTCATCGCTTCGCCCTGCCGTGCGGCGGGGAAGAACTGGCCATCGGCCGATGCGGATCTGCCCATACCCCAGACCTGGGCCATCGGCAGCGCCCCTTGCGCCGCGACCACGTTGGCCAGCGCCTGGTCGATCGCCTCGCTTTCGACGTGCCAGCGAGCGAGACGGGAGAGTTGCCAATAGTCGTGAGTGTTGGAAGCCTCTGCCATCTTACGCAGACCCAAATTCAGGCCCTCGGCAAGCAGGACGTTGAGCAGGCCGATTCGGTCGCCGCATGGCACGCCGGTGCGCAGATGCGTGAAGGCATCAGTGAAACCCAGCGCGGTATCGACTTCGAGCAGCAGATCGGTGATGCGGACGGGCGGCAGCCGGCGATACAGATCAAGCACCAGATCCTCGATCCCATCCGGCGCGTCAGCGGTGAGCCGATCAATGCGCAGCGTGCCGTCCTCGATGCTGCCTTTCGGAATTGTACCGCTGCGCGCGGCGCGACCGAGCCGGGCAAGGCCATCAGCGAGACGCACTTTGCGGTCAGCCAGCCAGACATGCGGGTCGGACGGGACCGCCAGCTTCGCGGCATGCGCGACCGCCATCGGCAAGAGGACGTGGCGCAGGTCACCATATCGATGCGAGCGGTCGAGCCATATGTCGCCCGAGCGCAGCGCGTCGCGCAGGTGAAACATGACCGCGACTTCCCGGAGGCGGGCATCATCATCGCCCTTCGCCCGCAACTGTCGCCGCCATTTGGAATGCGGGCGCAAGAAATCGTCGGCCGCCGGAACTGCGCCCTTGGTAGCGATGACGGTAGCCGCGTCCAGCAAAGGCCGTGCAACCGCCGCAGCTTTGAGGTCGAGGCATCGCAGCATGCGCGGGGCATACCGACGGAAGCGGTGATACCCCTGATCAACATAGGCCAGCGGATCATCGCCCAAGGTGTCCGTCAACGTCTTGGCCGTAGCGACGAGGCTGGTGAGCCGTTCCCATCCCGCCCCGCCCGCGACCGCATCTTCCAGCGACGCGCCGTCGCCATCCGCTTCGAGCAATGATTGACCGAGTGCAGTGAAGCCGTTCAAAGTCGCAGTGGTAGCGCCTCTGGTTTCTACGACCCGCGCGTCATGCAGTTGCTTCGCGTCGCGCCAGGTGCGGCCAACGATCCGGTCATGTGTTTCGATCACCGCATCCGCAGTCGCCGTGGCCCATTCAATGACGCAGACCGCCATGATAGCGCGGCGCCGATCGGCGCCGAGGTCGCGCAGGCCATCGGCGAAGTAGCGCTCGCCCTGCCGGCGTAGCCGGGCGACGCGATGCGGTGGAACACCGGCAAGTATACCATCATTGAGGTTCATCGCGCGCAGGAACTCGAGCCGGTCGAGCAGCCGGTTCGCCGCGGCGGAGTTGTTGCCCGGCTCAATCCGGCGCAGCCAGATGAAGCGGCTGATCGCCCCCGGCAGCATCTCGGTAGTCAGTCGGTCGAGCCCATCACAGGCGACGGGATCGAGACGGGCCGCGATCCGCTTCTCGATCCGACGTTCGGCGGCGACGAGCGCGTCCGCGCACAAACGCTCGATTGTCGTGATCGCCGGCAGGATGGTCATGGTTTCACGGCAGCGGGCAATGAAGCGCCGGGCAAGGTCGTCGTTTGCGCGTGCCTGCTCGGCTTCGGCGAGAAGCCAATCGCGGAAAGCCCTGGCATACGGTCCCCGTCCGGGGAACATTCTGTATCCGTAGATACGGCGCAGCGCCTCCATGTGCTGGTGGCGGGTTTGGCGTCGAACGGCATAGGCCGCGAGCGTCTCGCCAGCGATGCCAAGCTGGGCGCCTAGAAAGGCAGATACAGTGTGGGGGATCAGTTCGCCGGGAGCAAGGGTCCGGCCTGGATATCGCAGCGCGCACAACTGCAGGGCGAACCCGATGCGGTTCTCCGGTCGGCGACGCCGGTCGATATGAATCAGGTCATCGTCTGCCAGAATATAATGGCGCAGCAGCGCCGCTTCGTCAGTCGGTAGGTCGAGTAGGGCCGAACGCTGTCGGGCGCTGAGGATATGGCGTCTCGGCATGCACGGCTTGTCCCCATTGAACAGAAGTCTGTTTTGGACAACACTGACCCCACGCAAATCAAGGCTTTTCGAGGCCTAATTCCAGAAGGGTTCAATTGGGACAGCGCGCCGCCATCTACGCCAGGGTTTCGACAGCCGACCAGTCGTGCGAACGGCAGCTCCGCGACCTGGCCGGCTTTGCCGAGCGTGGCGGCTATGAAGTGGTCGAGGTCTTCCGCGAAACCGCGTCGGGCATGAAGGCAAACCGTTCGGCGCGGGCTGAGGTGATGAAGCTGGCGCAGGCACGCCATATCGATGCGATCCTCGTTACCGAACTCAGTCGCTGGGGGCGTTCGACCCAGGACCTGCTCGATACACTCAACCGGCTGTCGGGCTGGCGCGTGTCGGTGGTCGCGATGAGCGGCATGACGTTCGAGGTCGATACGCCGCATGGGCGGATGATGGCGACGATGCTCGCAGGTATAGCCCAGTTTGAGCGCGACATGCTGAGCGAGCGGGTCCGCTCTGGCCTTGCTGCAGCGCGGGCACGTGGCCGCAAACTCGGCCGGCAACTGGGGGAGCGACCCAAGTCGGACCGCCTCGCGCCCAAAGTGTTGGCGCATATCGCCGAGGGGCGGAGCTATCGCTGGATCGCTCGCGACCTGGGACTCAGCAAGAACACGGTCGCCGGGATCGTGGCTCGCGCACGGGGTAACGTGAGCCCTGATGTCACGGTGACGACATGACCGGGGCGTCTGGACGGCTGCGTCCCGATCCCCGGCGCAAGGCGCGGTTTCGCGAAATCGCCCGAGGCATTGTCGCCAAGGATCGCTACAATCGGAAGTACGGGATCGCCGTCGACACTGCTGGCGCCATCGCGCAGGCGCTAGAGCGCGCGTACCGCGATGGAGTCCGGGACGACCCGGCCGCAGCCGTTCAAGCGCCCGAACAGGATGATGCCGGCCCGCTGGAATGGGCGTTGATCCCACCACGACCGCGAGATGCCTTCTGGAGTATCTGCCTATACACCCTGGGCCGCGATACCGATCTCCCACGTGACGGCCATCTCGCTCCGGCTATTACCGAACGCGGAACGCCCGGATGGACACTCGTGGCAGGAGGGTACACCCCTGACAGGGTGATCAGCGATAGGAGCATTGGCCCGCTTGTCCGCCTCGGCCTTATCGCGCTCGCAGTCGATTTACCGGTTCGCATGATCGTAACCGCACAGGGGAAGGAAACATGGGCTCTCTTCTGCCAGCGCGGTGGGATGTACCCTGAGGATCTCACTGACATTTGATCCATTTGATCGACATCCATCCGGCGGAATGGTGAAGGGCAGCATCCGCCCCGTTGCAGACGTTCCCAATGGTCGTCATCCCGGCGCATGCCGGGACCGTGGGCTGTCTTTAGAAGCAGCCTCACGTCCGGGCGCCCTGGCGATAGCTATCGCCTCAAGACTTGCCCACGGTCCCGGCATGCGCCGGGATGACGGATGACCGCGCCCCACCCCAAATCAGCCGTCACCCTGAACTTGTTTCAGGGTCCATCAATCCGAAAGCCCAGTTTATGATCGGCCAACCGAGATGGCGGCACGAGCCACCACGCTCCGGCACCAATCGCCCGATGGATCCTGAAACAAGTTCAGGATGACGCAAGGCGGGGGCGCGATGTCCGCTCCCCACCCCTTCTTGCCGTTTCGCTTAGGGTGTCATTTCGCCCTCAGCCGGAACCGACCCCTTGCGGCCCTCCCATATCGGCGCCCGCAAGGTTGAACATGCCGTTGAACGCATATCGCTAGCCTCTGCTGGCATTGTACCGGATTTGTTCGCCCTTAGCGTGCAGAAACGTCACTTTCGTGTAGTCACCCCAAAGATCCCAGCTGTGGGTGGATGACCCGCTCGGAATTATGACGAAAAGGTGCTTGCTAGGCAGATCGTCGCCAAACGCGCTGGCAGGCACCTACACCGATCCTCGCAGCGATGGAGGTGCGACTCGGCTTGGTACAATCGTGCGGCTAGAGCATCGCCCTCATCAGCGCCGGCTCAAAGGCACCCCAAGAAACCGCAATGAGCGTGAGCACGGTTGCCATCATCAGCATCAAAACCCTTGGAGTGCGCAGCCAAAGACCAACGTGCGGGGCTCCGCACCCGCAGGCCTTTTGGCGCTGACGGATGACCACGAGCCAGCTGATAATCAGCATGAGCACGGATAGGCCAGCCATGGGCCAGCGGAGCGGTCCTATAGCTGTCAGGACGCTTCCGAAACCGGTGCTGAGGCCGAGACCGGCTAGTGCCATCGGGAGAATGCAGCACGAGCACGCCGCCAGCACCGCGCCAACGCTGCTCAACATGCTCATCAACGTAGTTTTGGCGCCACCCGGGGGCATCGCCTCTCTTGGCACCCCAGGAAGCGCGACGTTTTTCTCAACTAGCATCGTTGACCCCTTACGGGCAGTGACCGCAAAAAGAGGCAACCAGCGCTCCAGCGCGGTTCTCGAACTCATCTCTCTGGCCGCTCGCCCAGCTTCGTGATCATACCATAAGCTGCGCCGACCCGAAGCCCGATCTCAGCTTCCTCATCGCCAGCCGGGCGGCCACTGACCGTCTCCAGCGCGATAAGCAGATGCTCCGCGACATCCATGCGGCCATCGGCAAAAGCCCGCTTGAACGCGGCCAGGATCAGATCGTCCAGCTCGGGCTCATTATCATTCACGTCTCACTCCTTGGATCCCCGCTCCGCCCGTTCCTTTGATCAGAGCCGCTCCAGCTCGAGCCCCCAGCGTTGTCTGCACTGCTCGAGCTTGGCGAGGACGTCAGTCCGATCCGAGCCGCCCAGATTGATGCAAGCGTACCTGTAGCTGTGGCCGTCCTGCATCTCCTCAGAGAGCGGGCGCCCTTCTTGGCCGAACAACTCTATCCTGCAGCCAGGGAATAGCGCTTCGACATCCCTGATGGTTTTTCCCCCCGGCAGGGATCTGACCACCATGTCCTCGAATGTTCGCAGCACGCAGCTGGCCGCGAACGCATATGATCCTTGGCCTCGAGACCAACGAGGCTCCACGCCCGACGCGAGGTCCAGCACGATCTGGTAGCTGGAGGCGCCGTCCACCTTCTCGTAAAGGTCCGCAAATTGCGAGGCCATTCGCGGATTCACCTCGATGATCCGGATCGCTTGGGTTTCGGGATCATACATGAACTCGATGTTGAACATCCCATCCTGATAGCCGATGCCGCGCATCAGCCGCCGGGTGATTTCGCCCATCCGTTGCTGCACTGGCTCCGGTAGAGATGAGGGGTATTCGAAGCGCTCGAAAGCGATCGTGTCTGGATACATGATCGAGTCCACGATACCCAGGATGTAGACGTGGTCCCCCCGCGCATATCCTTCCAGAGTGACCTGCACCCCGCACAGGGCTTCTTCTACCAAAAGAAGGTTAGAGCCGACGGTGTATGGCGTGTAGGCCTCAAGGATCCGCTCGAACGGCCGGAAGAACTGAGTCATTCCCGCCCATCGCGCCTGCGCGCTGGAAAGATCGTCTTGGCTGGTCACTCGACCAGCGCCAATCGAGAAAAAAGACTTAACCGGCTTCACGAATGCCGGCATTGACAGCCCAGTTGGTAGCGCCCGTAGCTGCGTGACGTCGACCTGCGCAAAGGCCGGCACAGCTTCGGGTACAAAGGCTCTCTGAGCGACGCGCGCCTGAAACTTGTGCTGGCAGAGCAGATTCACCGCTGGTTTCGGAGCCGGCAATCCAAGCCGTTCCGCAACGATGCAGGCAAGGACGCTTCCTGGATAGTCGTCGGTGCTGATGACACCCGTCACCGCCTGCCCGTCCACGCTGGCGAGGATGACCTCCACCTCTTCAAGAGGGTCTCGGATGTGACCGGCTGCCTCACCCGCACCCACCATGTATTCGAGCTCGATGCTCGCATATTCATGGCGGAGAACCGTCAGCTCGCCCTGATCAAAGCGCGCCAATTCCCTGTCATCGCGCATGCTTGGACAGATGAGCAGGAACAAACCTGAACGGGATGAGGAGCTGATTGCCGCCTCAGCACCGATTCTGTCATCCGCAAGGACGCTATTCGTCTCCATCAAGAAAGCACCACTTACCCTGTCGCAAGGTTGAAGGAGCTCGCATGGCGAGCCTCGTGCGTAGCCGAGGCGCCAGGCGCCCCGGCGAGACATTCTACCGAATGTAAGCGTCCCAGCTGTCGTAATGCTCTTTGCTGCGTCGGCCGAACGGAAGAGCCAGGAAAGCAAGAGCGAGCGCCAGCGCGATGCTCAGGCCCGACTCCAGAAGGCCCGCTGTTCCATACTTCATCGGCGCCGCCAGGAGCCAAGCTGCGAGCGGCAGGATCAGAAAGCGCAGCGGCCGAGCCACCTCGGCCATTGCGATCACGGCGACGGTTATCACGAGCGCCCCGATCACATGATGATAGTTCGCGATCCCGCCACTGCTGCCAAGCAGCGGCCGCGTCAGCATCAGGAAGGCCCCTATGCCGACGCAGGCGAGCAGCGTCCAAGGGACAGTCACGCCTCTGGTTGCATCGGCCACGAGCATTCTGGGCTGTGCCAGCGTGTCCACCTGGTATTCGGAGCCGCCGTCGATCGCGTCACCCTTGAAGAAGGTGCGAATGAGTGGCTTCCCGCGCCGACGCGACCACCTCAGGAACTGGAACATCGCGACGACCTCATCGAGCATGAACGGGATCATGATCAGCATGGCGAGCGCGGCGAGGAGCGCCAACGTGCTCCAGGTGCCAAGGAGGACCGGCTGGATGATGATGAAGTAGATACTCGTCACGCCCAGCGGGACAACGAGAATTGCGAGAAAGCTCACCATCCAGGGCATGGTCCGCCACCGGTCCCGTGTACCCATTACGGCCATCAGAATCTCGAGCAGGTAGCTCACAGCGCCAAGCCCAGCGTCGGGTATCGGCCAAGCCTCAGACACGTAGGAGGTGATGATCTCCTCCGTCCCGTTCCGGGGATCAGCCGCCGATCCCATGAAGAATGGCTCCCAAGCATAATCGATGTGACCGAACTGGTAAGCCGTGAGGTGCCTGGAGATGAGGAGGCCCAGCAGGCCCATCACTGCAATCGGCAGCCTCTGCGCCGCTGTGGACGGGGAATAGGTCCACCCAGGCGGGATGACCTTTCGGTCCATCATGCCGTCCATGCTCATGCCCGGCATCATCGGCACCAGGATTGAGAAGGCGATCACGAAGGTGCCGACGATCATGTCATTGAGGTAGACGGCCGGGCTCGGCGCCCAGAAGATGAGCGGCGCAAAGAACAGCCAGAGCCCGGCGAACGTGCTCGCCCACTGTCCGAACCACGCCGTCCTGCTTGAGAGCGAAAGACCGCCAAACAGCACGATCAGCAGGCCCGTAACCACGTCACTGATCGCGAGTGCCGTGCTGCGCCACTCGATCGATGGCAGGCCCCGCCCTGCGGTGACCGCCTGGACCGCGTCGGGCACCGAGTTGGCGTCCGCTATCCCAAAAACGAATGGGCTCGTGGCAAGCCACAGACCCAGGCCCATCGTGGCATAGTGCGCCCAGTTCGCACGTTGCTCGTCCCGGTCCATGAGCGCCATGAGATCGCAGCCCGCAAGCGGATCACCATTGTCGTTGTCGTGCTGGTGGTGTTGGTTGCCTTGGTGGTGGTGGTGCTCACCCTCAGCTGACGCCTTGACCACACCGTCAGAGTTCGCACTGTCCCCCTCTTTCGTAGCGGCGTTTTCCTCCCAAGCTACAACCGCTGGGTTGAGCTTATTGCTCTTGTACCAGCCGACAGGGTCGCTCTTGAGCTTCTCGACGATCTTTGGAAGCGTCTCACGCAGGGAGCGACGCGGGCTCCAATCCAGCAGAGTCTGTGCGCGGGAGATGTCGAGGATGTAGTGAGCGTCGGCCGCGTCGATCATCCAGGGCTTCACAAAGCTCTCGTCGCCGAGCACCTCCTCCTGCATCCATGCTCCAAGCTTGGCGACCGGTTTTGGGATCCGAACCGTGGTCCAGTCCTTCTGATGGATGGCCTGGTGAACGATGTCCTGGATCTCATCATATCCAAGGGCGTCTGGCTCCCCTACGAGCAACGGCAGCTCCGGGGGCAGCTCACCGCGACGCGCGACGAGCTTTGAGAATGCCTCGGTCAGGTCATCGAGGTGGATGGAAGACTGCGCGGCGCAGAGCATCCCCGGATAGAGGTGCGCCTTCATCCGGTGTTCGTAGACCCCCGCGATCTGCTCCGCTAGAAACGCCGAGTGGCCCATGTCGTCGTAGACGCCAGCGATGCGGAGGAACACGACGGGAATGTCGCCGTGGATCTCCCGGAGCATCGCCTCTGTGCGGAGCTTTGAATCCGGGTATGGCCAGGAATGGCCAATCGGCGAATCCTCGTTGATCCGCTCGTCCGGTCTCGGAGTGGGCCGGTGCACCAGCATCGTGCTGGCGAACACGAATTGCTCAACCTCGAAGCTCTTCAGACCCTCAATCAGTCGGCGCGTGCCCTGTACCGTAACCTTGTCGTAGAGCGGGTTCGGCTCCCCCGTGATGTCATAATATGCGGCCAGATGGATGACGGAGGCGATGCGGTTGCCGAAGCGCTCACGGACCGTCTCGAGCCCAGCCGTTACCGCTTCATCGCTACTGAGATCGAAGTCCACCGCGTGCGCCGGAGCGGGAGGATCAGGCGGGCCGGCCCGGTCAAGGCCGACCAGCGTGTATTCCTCGGCCAGCCTTCGTATGATCGCACTTCCGATGAACCCGCTGGCGCCCGTGATCAGCACCACATCTTCTTTGGCCATCGCATCGCTCCCTTATTGGTTGAAAGTTCCCCCCCTCCCCCGCGAGAGATTGATCAGCCGGAGCCCGCCCGAAGGTATTTCACGAGAGCTGCCAGCCCTAGGATCAGGACGGCTACGACGAGGAGCCAGACAACTCCCATGCCGATCATCATCGCGGCTCCACCGCAGTCCATCATCATGTTCAGCTCCTACGTTCGAGGCTGGAAATTCCCGCTTGCTGGTTATGTCATCTGCGGCTTGGCAGCCGACGCGACGTCGGGCTGCTTTTGATCCACGGCCTCACGCATGAACTGCTTCACGCCGAGGAGCTTGTAGATCGCAGGGAGAACGAAGAGGGACAGGAGGGGCGCCGTGATCATGCCGCCCACCATCGGAGCCGCCAGACGCTGCATGATCTCAGAGCCGGTGCCCTCGCCGATGAGCAGCGGAAAAAGACCAGCGAGGATGACCGCAGCCGTCATCGCCTTCGGCCTCACCCGTAAGACCGCGCCTTCCATCAGCGCGTCCTCGAGATCCTCGGTTTTCGAGAACTTGCCGGCCTCAATCCGCTCCTCGATCGCCTTGTCGAGGTAGACCAGCATGATAACCCCAAACTCCGCAGCAAGCCCGGCAAGAGCGATGAAGCCGACCGCTGTTGCCACGGAGATCGCGTGACCCATCAGGTAGATGAGCCAGACTCCGCCAATGAGCGCGAACGGAAGCGCGAGGAGGACGATGAGCGGCTCACGCACTCGCTTGAAGGCGAGGTACAGGAGCAGGAAGATTACGCCGATGGTCAGCGGCACGATCACGGCCAACCTCTTGGAAGCACGCTCGGCATATTCGAACTGACCTGACCAGGTGATCGAATAGCCCGGAGGCATCGACACCTCTCGAGCGACCTTCTGGCGCGCTTCATTCACAAACCCGACAATGTCGCGGTCGCGAACGTCGACGTAGACCCAAGCGGAGGGCCGCGCGTTCTCGCTCTTTACCATCACCGGACCGTCGGCGATCTGCACGCTTGCCACGGCACCCAGCGGCACGATTCCGCCTGTCGGAGCGACAATCGGCAGACTGCGCAGAGCCTCGACGCTGCCGCGCATCTCGCGCGGGAAGCGCACGTTGATCGGGAAGCGAGCAAGCCCCTCGATCTTCTCATCCACCGACATGCCGCCAACCGCACCGGCAGCCGTGTTCTGCACGTCCTCAATGGACAGCCCGTATCGAGCAGCGGCCAGGCGATCGACCTTGATGTCGATGTAGCGGCCGCCGAGGATCCGATCCGAGATAGCGGAGGTTGTGCCGGGAACGGTCTTCACCACCTGCGCGATTTTAGCTCCGAGCCGATCGAGCGTGGCGAGATCAGCTCCGCTCACCTTCACGCCAACGGGGCTCTTGATGCCCGTCGCGAGCATGTCGATCCTGTTCCGGATCGGCGGCACGAAGACATTGGCCAGGCCAGGCACCTTCACGCGTGAATCGAGCTCGGCGATCAACTTCTCCATCGTCATCCCTTCACGCCACTCGCTCTGAGGCTTGAGCTGGATAACCGTTTCGAACATTTCGATCGGCGCAGGGTCGGTTGCGGTCTCGGCGCGGCCCGCCTTGCCGAACACCGTCTTCACCTCCGGGACCGTCTTGATCATGCGGTTTGTGATCTGAAGGAGCTCAGAGGCTTTGGACGCAGACAGGCCTGGAAGCGCCGTCGGCATGTAAAGGAGGTCGCCCTCCGCCAGCGCGGGCATGAACTCCCCGCCGAGGCGAGAAAGCGGCCACGCCGTCAGAAGAAGCGCCCCGATAGCAAGACCAAGGACGAGCTTGGGCCACTTCATGACCCAGACAAGGGCGGGCCTGTACGCCGCGATCAGCCAGCGATTGATTGGGTTCTTCTCTTCGGGGCGAATCTTGCCTTTGATGAACATGATCATCAGGACCGGGATGAGCGTGACGGAGAGCCCAGCGGCCGCCGCCATTGAGTAAGTCTTGGTGAGCGCAAGAGGCGTGAAGAGCCTGCCCTCCTGAGCCTCCAGGGAGAAGACCGGCAGGAACGAGAGCGTGATGATCAAGAGGGAAAAGAACAACGCCGGCCCGACCTCAACGGCCGCGTCCACCAGCGTTCGCTTGCGCAACTCCTCGGTCATGCCCCCATGCTCGTGCTCAGCGTGCTCGAGCTTCTTGTGAGCATTCTCGATCATCACCACGGCCGCATCGACCATGGCGCCGATCGCCAGCGCGATACCTCCAAGCGAAAGGATGTTCGCGTTAACCCCCTGATAGTACATCACGATGAACGCGGCGACGATTCCTAGGGGGAGCGTCAGGATTGCCACCAGTGCCGAGCGCAGGTGTAAGAGGAACACCACGCACACGAGCGCAACGACGATGAACTCTTCGACAAGCTTATGAGAAAGGTTCTCGATCGCGCGTTCGATGAGCGATGACCGGTCGTAGACCGTCACCACCTCAACGCCCTTGGGAAGAGCCATCTTGAGTTCCTCGAGCTTCTCCTTGACCGCCTCGATTACCGACCTCGTGTCGGCTCCTGCACGAACGACGATCACACCGCCGGCGACTTCTCCCTGGCCATTGAGTTCGGCGATGCCGCGCCGGAATTCGGGAACGATCTGGACGCGCGCAACGTCACCGATCGTGACCGGAACGCCGCCGGCGCTCACCTTCAGAGGTATGTTTCGGAAATCGTCGAGGCTCTGCAGATAGCCACCGACACGGATCATGTACTCGGCTTCCGCACGCTCAATAACCGAGCCGCCAGTCTCGTTATTTGCCGTTTGCAGCGCTTCCATCACGTCGCTGACGGACACTCGATATAGCTGAAGCTTCTCGGGATTGACCTCGACCTGGAACGCGCGGACCATGCCGCCAACGCTGGCGACCTCGGCAACGCCGGGGACTTCCTTGAGTTGGTATCGCAGAAACCAATCCTGCAGCGCACGAAGCTGACCAAGATCGTTGCCACCGGTGCGGTCGACGAGCGCGTACTGGTAAGCCCAGCCGACGCCCGTCGCATCAGGGCCAAGTGCCGGTGTAACCCCCGGCGGCAGCCGGCCCGCCGCCTGGTTCAAATATTCGAGAACCCTCGAGCGAGCCCAGTAGAGGTCGGTCCCGTCCTCGAAGATGATTGTGACAAACGAGTCTCCGAACATGGAAAAGGCGCGGACTGCCTTCACTTTGGGCGCCGACAGCATCGTAGTCGCGATCGGGTAGGTAACCTGCGCCTCCACAATCTGGGGCGCCTGCCCTGGATAGGGCGTACGGATGATGACCTGGACGTCGGAGAGGTCGGGGATAGCATCGAGCGGAGTCCGGCTCACCGTGTACAACCCGGCAGCCGTGATGAAGGCGGCCGCAAGAAGAACGAGCAGCCGGTTCGCCGCCGACCATCGAATGATCCGCTCGATCATTGCGCCGCCTCCGGAGCGATGCGCTCGATCACGGGCGTTTGACCCTGCTGTGGCCTCTGAAAGGCGAACATCACTCGTTCGCCAGCCTTACGGCCGCGCAGCAGCGAACGGTCCTTCACGGGGAAGGTCATCGTCATGGCCGGCCAGTTGATCGCCGCCAACGGCTCGTGAGCGAGAGTGATACGGCCACCTGCCGCGTCCACCGTCTTCACGACTCCGCGACCCTGGATAAGCTCGTCTTGCCGCTGCTGTTGCGCGGCAGGCGATTGGCCTCGCGATAGACGTTCGACAATGCCGGCGAGTGAGGCCTCGGAGTCGATCAGGAACTGACCAGAAACAACGACAATGTCGTTGAGGTTGAGCCCCCTGCGGATCTCGGTTCGGTCGCCAACCGTGCGCCCAAGCTCAACTTCGACCGGAATGAAGCCGCCATTCCGCTGCACGATAACAACGTTGCGCCTTCCGGTGGAGATAACGGCCTCGGACGGCACGACGAGACCGCCTGTTGCCGCACCACCGATGGTGAGGTTGGCGAACATGCCGATCTTCAGCCGGCCGCCCGGGTTGGGCAGCGTGACACGAACTCGAGCAGTACGCGCTTCGGGATCGAGCGTCGGGAAGATGTAGTCGATCCGGCCCTGAACCGTCTCGCCGCCATAGGCAGGAAACGAGATCTCCGCCGGCTGTCCGATGCGGATCTGGCCCAGCGACACTTCCGGAACCTCGGCCACAACCCACACTTGCGAGAGATCCGCCAAGGTGATGATCGACTGTCCGGGCTCCACCCGCGCACCCGGCCGCGCGCCTATGGCGGTCACGATCCCGGACCGAGGAGCGAACACTCCGTACGTGCGCTGAGGGCGCCCGCCCCGATCCAGGTTGCGAATGGCCGCCTCCGGCAGGCCAAGCAGCTGCAACCTCTGGCGCGCTGCACCGCGCAGGCCCGGCGTAATCGTCGAACGGCGTATCTTCAAAAGGGCGGCATACTCATGCTGAGCGCCAAGCAGCTCCGGCGAATAGACGCTCGCGACCCGAGTCCCTCTGCCGACCTGTTCCCCGACAGCGCGGACGCTGAGCTGCTCGACGAAGCCGGGGGTTAGGGTCTGGACCTCGACAATGCGGCGCTCGTCAGTCTCAACGCGCCCGACCACCGCAATCGCCGCCGCCAGATTGTCGAAGGTTACTCGCGCAGTGCGGACGCCGAGGTTCTGTTGCACCTGTGGCGAGATCTGAATGCCGGCGCCGCCGCCCTCCTCAGCATATTTCGGCTGAAGGTCCATGTTCATCGACGACTTGCCGGGCGCGTTGTAGCGCTCCATCGGCAGCATCGGATCGAACCAGTAGAGAACGGTTTTGCCGGAGCCGTCCTGCACGACGCCGTTGACGAGCTCGCCCTTCGCGGCGCCCGCTCCAGCGTCGCCATCTCCTGATAAAACAGCATAGCCGACGCCCGCTCCAGCGAGAGCAAGCGCGACACTGCCGGCGAGGATTTTCTTATTCCTGGATGTCCCCAGCCCCGTGCGGACAACGAGCAGTCTTTCCTTGATGGTCATCGCGCGACATCCTGCGTGAGGTAAATGAGCTCGGCGGCCGCGCGAGCGCGTCGCCCCTGCTGCTCGATCGCTTGAATGTGAGTTTCGACGTACCGGCGGACGATGAAGAGCGGCATCTCGAGAGTCGCCTGACCCGCTCCATAGCGAGCTTCTGCCGCCTCGAATGAAGCCTCAAGAGACGGAATCGCCTGGCTGGTGATGATCGACAGCTGCGCCTCGGCGCTCTTGTAGTCGGCCAATGCGTCGCCATAGGTGCCGCTCAGCTCGCGTTGCGCATCCTGCGCTCGGAGCCGAGCAGCATCAGCGCGAGCCGAAGCCTCGGCGATCCGCCGGTTCTGCAATCGGTTTTTGTTGATCTGGAGCGGGATACTGACGGTGGCCGACAGCATATCGCCATAATCGGGACGGTAGCCGTACATGACTGACCAGCTGAGGTTGGGCTTCCGGTCCGCTCTGGCGACGTCCACAGCCCTCTGCGCCGCCCGCTCCTGGGCCTCCGCGACGAGTACATGCGGATGCTGCGCAAGGTCAGCCTGGCTGACCTTCGGCGCTTCAAGCGCAGGAACGGTGTCTGGCAGCGGGCGCTGCGCAGCAGCGCCTATCCACCGCGCCATCTCAGCCCGGGCTCGCGCCTCCTGTCCACGCGCATCCTCTTGCATCGCCTTGGCAAGCGCGACTTCCGCCTGCGCCTGGAGCGCAAGAGAGGGCGTGGAAGATCCCGTTGGAATGCCGGCTTCCATGATCTGGCGACCGACGTCGAGATCGTTGATCAGGCGGTCCAACAATCGCTGTTTGGCTCGTGCTTCCACGGCGTTGATCCAAGCGACCATGACGTCCCGCTGAATGTGCCGCTCCTGCGCACTCGCCTGCGTCCGACTGACAACTGCCTCTGCGGTGAGCCTCGCAGCCTCGGCTTGACGTCTGGAGCGGCGAACCTGCTCCCGCATCACACCGATCGTGTACATTGTCATGTCGTCGCGAGTGGGGTTGAACGCCATGTTCCCGGTCACCGGTAAGTTCTGGATTCCGGCGGTGATCGTCGGATCAGGCAATGTGCCTGCCGCAATCGCAGCCTGTTCCGAGGCTACCGCTTCGCGCTCAAACGCGCCCAGGGTCGGCTGATCACCACTCGCCAGTGCCGCAGCCTCCTTGAGACTAAGCGTCGGTCCGGCAGCAGGAGAAGTCGCGGGCTGTTCCGTCGCCGTGGCATGATGTGCCTGCGCTAAGGCAGGCGCGGGCGCCGCCAGAATGGTAAGAGGCACGACGCTCGCCGCTGTGAGATGCCGAGCAACATTTGCTCGCCAATTAGCCAGGCGCGCGCCCTGATCGTGCGCCCGCTCCCCGCGCCCCGTGATGGTGCTGAACATATGTGAATTCCTAGGATCAGGCGGGTGCGGTCGCACGGACGCGACCGCACCTCATCCGTCACTGCTTTGAGATCGACGTCAGCGTCGTCGCGCCATCACCCTTGGTGAAAGCGAATGACACACGGTCACCGGGCTTGATGCCATTCGCCAGCGCCGGATCGGCGGCCGTGAAGGTCATCTCCATAGCCGGCCAGCCGATCGACTTGATCTCCTCATGGGCGATCGTCACGTCGCTTCCGGAGATGCTTTTCACAGTGCCGGTGCCGGAGTGCGACTCGCTGGCGCTCGCCGCCGGAGCTGCTCCAGCGGTCGCAGCATTTTCGCTGGTGCCGCTCCTGCTCGCGTCCTCGGCGCCGCAGGCAGCAAGCGTAACAAGCGTGGCGAGCACGCCCGCCTTCATAATCATGTTCATGTTCGTACTTTCTTCGCGTCCTACGCAGTTCGCGTCGGCAGGTCCGAGCATAATGCTCGGCCGCAGGAGACGCGCTCTACGCGTTGGTCTTCGACACAGCGAAAGAGGCGCTGGTCACCGCGCAGCATCGCCGCGCAGACACTGATCAGGCGAAGAAAGCTCGTGGAGGAGGATCGTCCGTGGACAGGATGATCGACGGCAAGCTGCCAGGCTCCGGCTGCGCGTTGAGAAGCGCAACGGGTTCTACCGCGTCCTCATCGAGATCTGCTGCCGGCATGACGGCTGCTGGTGCAGGAGTTGCACACTCAGGCGTGCAGCAGCCCATCTTCTCGTGGTCAGGGGCCATTCCGGCGGCCGCGCCGGCCATTGTACAGCTTACCGACGGCGCGGCTCTCGCCGCACCGGGGCTGCCGATGAGCGACAGCGCTATAAGAATGGCCACGATGAGCTTCATCACGATCCTAATACACATATGCTGGGCATCAAGGAAGGCCGCGCCCCGTGTGACCGCCGAGGTCGGCGAGCACCCATGGCGAGGACAAGTTCATCTGCTGCCTAAAGCATTCCCCCTTTGTAGACTCAGATCCACGAAAGAGGTTTCCACTTTCGCGATTTCTCCCCTTATATGATCCTTCCCACCGTTGGAAGGTCAAGCGCTATTTCGTTGCAGCGACCACAAATCTCGCTTGCCGTCGGAAGCCAGCGCCCACCACTACCGCCAGTCACCGGCGCCTGCGCCGTGTCCTATTCGTTGATGGAGCCCGTGTGGATGACCTGCGGGACAGAGATTTCGAAGCAGCCCCAACTCGCGCGGGAACGGACAAATGACGCTGCAGCCCGCTGTCGGCTGCGGAAAGCACCGCTTTGAGCCTCCTCCCTAGGAGCGGCTTTCCCAAGGCTGCGATAACGCCTCCGCACGTGAACGAATGTCGCAGCAACGTCCCGCCGTGCACCGCCTCAACTGTATAAGCCTCTTCCAAGTCGAAGAGTCTTCCAACCCCGAATTCCCATGCCAGCCGGCGGGGCTCCTCGTGCGCAGTTATCAAAGCCGGAGTCCAAAGCCGCTTGCGCCCGTAGCTCCCGAACGACCAATCGATGTCGAGCCCCGCGCCTGGTGTCCCCCGCACGGCGATGAACGGGTTCCACTCAGGATAACGCGTGAAGTCGACAAGAGCGTGCCACACCCTGTTTGGGGAAGCCGCGATGTCCACCTCCGTCTTGATGTGCAACATACCTTCTCCGGATTGGCGATGTCTGCTGATTACCCTAAGGGCCGAAAGTCCCCGCCGCTTGGGGCGGCGGCGGGGACTTGGCCATCCCAGAGAGGTCATGGGACGGCCCTGCTCCCGTGAAACAGGCGGGAGGCAGCTCAGGATCGCAGGTCTGTGGCCCGTGCCTTTACGGATTCTCCTCGTCGCAGCGGCTCACCCGCTCCAGGTACCGCTCAGCAAGCTCGTAATGCGCCGCCACCACTGCAGCGTGGTTGGCGCGCTGAGCCCACGCGAGCTCTTGCTCGGCCCGTGCCTGAAAGTATTCGATGTCATCCAGCTGAGCGCCCAGCGGTCTGTTGAGGGGCGGGGCTGCCCCATCCTCGGAATACGACAGACGCTTGTCTGCTTCGCCGGCTTCCACCGGACCACCCAGCAAAAAACCGAAGCTCTTCGTCATTGGATTCTCCACCGGAGGCGAGCGCCACCACCCTTCTTCGCTCGTCCGAACCATCGTTTTTCGGTCTTCATGCGAGCACGCTACCGTTTGCCACGGTGGCAAGGTCAAGCACCGTTTCGCGGTCTTTTGCGCTGCCGTTCACCTCATCCGAATAGCGGCGCCAAAGGGGCTCGGCGGATCCGGACAGGCATTGGACGGGGGCTATCTCTCGACGCTTCGGACGAAGTTCTGTTCGGCCGCTTGACCTTCCCACCGTGGCAAGCGGTACGGGCCCGACCTCCCTACGAAACCTGCGGACGAGAATTTCGATGATGCCGCTGAAATTACGTACGTTCTCCCCAGCCCCGTTTCGGGTGCACACCGAACTCTCATCAATGCCGCCCGGGTCGCCAGCAGGGCACTCGGCAGCGTCACGAAACGCACGCCTTGGCCTTACCGGAGCCTTGCAGATCGCGGCCATCGGCGTGCTGACCACCGCGACGCCCGCCGCATCGCACTCGCTTCAGGAGGTTGAGCAGCAGCTCTTCAAGCGAGAACGCTACTTCCAGTCGGTTAACCAGCCGGCTCCCGAGTTCACCCTGCGAGACGCTGCGGGAAGGGTGCACCGCCTCCGCGATTACCGAGGCAAGGTCGTCATCCTCAACTTCATCTACACGAAGTGCCCAGACGTCTGCCCCCTCCATTCGGAGAAGATCGCACAGATCCAGAAGCAGACGAACATCTCCCCGATGAAGGACCAGGTCGCCTTCCTCACGATCAGCACAGACCCAAGAAACGACACCCCTAAGGTGATGAAGGAGTTCGGCGGTCAGCACGGACTGGATCCTGCAAACTGGACCTTTCTCACCACGCTGCCCTCGCAGCCGATCGGCACAACGCGGCAGTTAGCCGCCGCCTACGGCCTCAAGTTCACCACCATGCCCGACGGCATGCAGATGCATGGCGCCGTGACACACCTGATCGACCAGGAAGGCAGGCTGCGCGCGCGCTTCCACAGCCTGCGGTTCTCTCCCGTCAACGTCACGATCTTTGCGAACGCGCTCGTCAACAAAGCGCATACCCCGCACCCCCACGGCACAGAGGCGCTCACCCTTTGGGAGAGACTGAAGCTTTGGTTTTCCTCCTGGTGGGCATGAGCGTCAGCGGCGGCCGGCTTTCCACCACAGGTGATCCGAGGAGACTCTAATGGCTGATCATTCAAGCCACGCAGGGCACATGGCCGTAAACGGTGACCGCAAAGCCCTGGTGATCTCCGGTGTCCTCACCGGCATCTACTTCGTCGTCGAGCTCGGCATTGGCATCTGGACCGGCTCTGTCGCAGTCACCTCAGATGCTTTTCACACGTTCTCGGCTGTCGGAGGCGTCCTGATCGCGCTCGTTGCGCAGCGGCTCGGTGAGCGAGGCGCAACACCGACGCACACCTTCGGATGGGGCCGCGCCGAAATCCTCGGAGCCCTGTTCAACGGAATCTTCCTGTTCGTCATGGCGGGCTACGTCATCTGGATGGGCGCAACGCGCCTTCAGGATCCGATCGAGCTCGAGACGACCCCCATGCTCCTGGCTGCCAGCGGCGGGATCGTGACGGAGGTGATCTCGTTCTGGCTTCTATATCGGCGCCAGAAGGGCAACCTCAACATGAAGGGTGCCTTCTGGCACATCCTTCAGACGTTCGTCGGCAGCCTCATCGTGGTGGTCTCGGCACTGGTGATCCGCTTCACCGGGTTTCTGGAGATCGACCCACTGCTCGGAATCCTATTCGGCTTCGTTCTTTTCTGGGCTTCGTGGCGGATCATGAGCGCCTCGCTCCGGATACTGCTTCAAAGCACCCCCGAGGATTTCGACCTCCAGGCGGGCATCCAAGCGCTGCGAGCCATCGACGGGGTCAGCGACGTCCACCACGTCCATGCTTGGAGCCTCGCCTCAGGCAAGAACGTGCTGTCGGGCCACATCATTGTGCGAGACTTCAGCTCCGATGGAGAGCGAGTTCTGAGCCAAGCCGGGGAGCTGCTGAAGCGAGATCATGACATCTACTTCTCCACCTTGCAGGTGGAGAGCCAGCGAGCCTCGGTCGAGGAAGGCGCTGAGGAGATCGACGTCTCGCAAACCACATAGCTTAACGCCGGTGCGAACGAGGCGTCGCCAAAAGCCCGGGAGCTCAGGGCGACGCCCGCCGCAGCTATCCTTTGCGCGTCCCGCCGAACGAGAGCAACGCAATCAGAGCAAAAGCGCCGAAGCACACTGCCAGGAACACGATCGAGAACCAGCCGAGCGCATGATGATCGAACCAGCCGAGCACCAGTCCGACGACCATGACAATGGCGGCTCCAACTACCAGCCACATCGCGACGTCGCCGAGGCCTCGCCGCGCTTTCGGTGGGGTCAGATCACCTCCGTGTCCGATCTCCTGCTCGTCCCTCGGGACAGGAAACGGATGCCCTGACTGGTCAAGTCTGTACTTCATCGGGTGTCCTCTCTCTTGATGAGGACGACTTGATGCGGCTTGCCACCGTTGGAGGGTCAAGAGGTGTCGCGGGCGGCTATGGCCACAGTCCGGCATGGCGCTGCAGCAGCGGTTTCGCCGAAACCTCAGACGCGCCTCTTTTGAGCTTGACCTTCCCACGATTGGAAGCCGGATAAGCTCAGCGAATCATTCACAAAGGAGATTCGCCGACCGACCTCAGGACCAGCTTCGACGACCCCAGGGTCGCTGCTGGACTACGCGTAGTTTTCGGTCGTCGCTTATATCAGACGATGCATTTTGAGCACCTCTCCAACGTAGAAAGAACATGGCAGGTCAGCCGCCGAGGCTTCATGCTTGGCGCGACCGCTACCGCAGCAGCGGCCGTCACGGGCTGCTCCCGGGTCGCCGCTCGGGCGGGCGATATCCAGCTGGCCGCCAAGGCGGGTCGCGCTCGCTTGCTGTCCGACTCGACCGTGAGCACCGCCGTATTCGGCTACGGCGGTCAGGTACCCGGGCGAGAGCTCCGGCTTCGCCAGGGCGATCGGCTAAGGGTCAGCGTCAAAAACGAGCTCCAGGAGGAAACGACCGTACACTGGCACGGCATTCGCCTGCCAAACGCGATGGACGGAGTTCCCCACCTTACTCAGAAGCCGATCAAGCCGGGGGAGACTTTCCTCTACGACTTTGTTGCGCCCGATGCTGGCACCTACTGGTACCACCCTCACCATAACAGCTCACAGCAAGTCGGACGCGGCCTCTATGGCCCTCTCATCGTAGAAGAAGCCGAGCCCATCAAGGTGGACCGGGATATCACCTGGCTCCTCGGCGATTGGCGCCTTCTCGAGGATGGGCAGATCAGCGATGACTTCGGCAACATGCATGACAGCATGCACGCCGGCCGCGTTGGCAATACGATCACCATCAACGGACGCGCTCCGCAGCCTCTCGCGGTCCGAACGGGCGAGCGCGTCAGGCTGCGGCTGATCAACGCAGCAAACGCCCGCATCTTCGGCCTGAAGTTTGCGGGCCACAGCCCCAAGATTGTCGCTCTGGACGGGCAACCGGTCACCCCTCATGAGCCGAGCGGATCGGTTCTCGTTGGTCCAGCCATGCGGGTCGATCTCATCATCGACATGGTCGGCGACCCAAGCTTGAAGTTCGCTGTGGAAGACACCTTCTACAAGGGTCTCGAGTACACGCTCACGACCTTGGAGTACGGCCCCAATCCGCTGCGGCAGGCCCTACTCACGACGCCCATCGCATTGCCTCCCAATCGCATCGCCGAGCCGCACCTGAGAGCGGCAACGCGCCACGAGATCACCTTCAGCGGCGGCATGGGCGGCGGAATGGGAATGATGGGCGGCGGCATGATGGGCGGCGGCATGGGCATGATGGGAGGCATGAGCTGGGCCATCAACGGCGTCTCGGCGACGAGCCATACTCATGAGCCGATGCTCACGTTCGCCAGGGGGAAAACCGTCGTTCTCAACCTCAACAACGACACGGCCTGGTGGCACCCGATCCACCTCCACGGCCACAGCTTCCGCGTCATCTCGCGGAATGGAAAACCTACGGCTCACCGCGAGTGGCAAGACACCGTGCTCATGCCGCCGCGCGAGACGGCGGAAATCGCATTCGTTGCCGACAACCCTGGCGACTGGATGTTCCACTGCCACGTCCTCGAACACCAGGCCGCCGGCATGATGGCGAACCTGCGCGTCGCCTGAACACACTGCAGGAGATACTCGTATGCGTAAGATCATCAAATCCGCCATGTTCGGGCTGGGCTTGGCGCTAACCGCCCCAGCCGTGGCAGCCGGCGGGGCGAAGCCCGTGGCGGTCCTCTACAAGAACCCGCAATGCGATTGCTGCGAGACGTACGCCAAATATCTCCGCGTCCACGGCTATGAGGTGAAGGTCCAAGCCACCCACGACCTGCCGCTCATCAAAAAGAAGCACGGGATCCCCACCGCCCTCGAAGGCTGCCACACCACCTTGGTAGGCGGCTACGTCGTCGAGGGCCATGTTCCCGTGAAAAGCTTGAACAAGCTTCTCGCGCAACGGCCCAAGATCACTGGCATCTCGCTGCCCGGCATGCCGACCGGCTCCCCTGGGATGATGGGCCCGAAGACCAAGCCATTCAAAGTCTTCGCCTTCAACAAGGCGGGCCGGTCAGCCGTCTACTCGGTTGAATAGGGCGGACCTACTCGCGGCCTCTCGGCTCCGGGGCTCTGCGGACCGTCACCCACGACGTTCAGCAACCCCGGGGCAAGCGGGGCCCGCTACTCAGAAGAATGCCGTCACGGAGAGACGATGCTGACGCTCGACACCAAGAACTTTCGGGAGGGGCCGGAGCGCTACGCGGTCCCTGCTGATCGCTCCTTCATCTTCGCTACGGGCATCGAGAACAGCTATCCGACGATCCGGGGGCGCGACGGCGCCACAGTCCGTGTCGACCAGATGGCCAAGAGCGGCCACTACGACCGGTGGCGGGAGGACTTCGGGCTCGTCCGAGAGCTCGACATCGAATATCTGCGCTATGGTCCCCCATATCACCTGACCCACCTAGGGCCGGGTCGCTATGACTGGTCGTTCGCCGACGAGACGTTCGCCGAGTTGAGGCGGCTCGGCATCACCCCGATCGTCGACCTCTGTCACTTCGGTGTGCCGGACTGGATTGGCGACTTCCAGAACAAGGAATGGCCTGAACTCTTCGCCGAGTATGCGGCAGCCTTTGCTGCCCGCTTCCCCTGGGTCAGGCTCTATACCCCGGTGAACGAAATCTTTATCGCCGCGACCTTCTCGGCGCAGATCGGATGGTGGAACGAGCGATTGGCATCCGACGCCGCTTTCGTGACCGCACTCAGGAACCTCGTCAAAGCAAACCTCCTAGCCGAAGGAGCCATCCTGCGGACGCGGCAGCAGACTGGAACGCTCTTCATCCAGAGCGAGTCCACCGAATACTTCCACGCAGAGTGCCCGGCCGCCGAGGAGCGGGCCAGCTTCTACAATGAGAAGAGGTTCCTCTCGCTGGACCTCTGCTACGGTCACGACGTCAGCGCCAGGATGTACCGCTATCTGACCGACAGCGGTCTCGCCCCGCAGGAATATGACTGGTTCATGCACTGGGGGCAGCGGATCAAGCCCCACTGCATCATGGGGAACGACTACTATCTTACGAACGAGCACATGGTGCCGGCCCAAGAGGACGGTCCGATCACGGCCTCAGGCGAGATCTTCGGCTATTACGTCATCACCAAACAGTATTTTGATCGCTTCCACCTTCCCGTCATGCACACCGAGACGAACCTCGCCGATGCGGAGCGGGCGCCCGGCTGGCTCGCCAAGGAATGGGCGAACATGGTCCAGCTGCGGCGCGATGGCGTGCCGATCATCGGCTTCACATGGTACAGCCTGACGGATCAGATCGACTGGGACACCGCTCTTCGCGAAGAGAACGGCAACGTGAACCCGCTCGGTCTCTTCGACCTCGACCGCCGCATCCGCCCAGTCGGAGAAGCCTACCGAAAACTGGTCTCCCAGTGGCGAGGCATGCTGCCCGCCGAGAGCATCTGTCTGCACCATGGCTGACTCGATCTCGCCGCTTAGCGCCGTAGCGCCTATCCCTTTGCAGGAGAAACCAGTGACCATCCACCACGGCATCATCGATGCTATCGGCAACACGCCTCTGATCAGGCTCGACCGCGTTTCGGAGCTCACGGGCTGCGAAATCTTGGGCAAAGCCGAGTTCATGAACCCCGGCCAGTCCGTAAAGGACAGGGCCGCCTTATTCATCATCCGCGACGCGGAGCGTAGCGGAAAGCTCCGGCCGGGCGGCATTATAGTCGAAGGAACGGCCGGCAACACCGGCATCGGCTTAACCCTCGTTGCCAATGCGCTCGGCTACCGCACCGTTATCGTCATCCCCGAAACGCAGAGCCAGGAGAAAAAGGACATGCTCCGCCTCTCCGGCGCACATCTCGTTGAGGTGCCGGCAGTGCCGTACCGCAACGAGAACAACTACGTGCATGTGTCGGCCCGCTTGGCTGCCGAGCTGGCGGAGCTCAGCCCGAACGGCGCGGTTTGGGCGAACCAGTTCGACAATGTCGCCAATCGGCAAGCTCACGTCGAGACCACCGGACCAGAAATCTGGCAGCAGACCGGCGGCAAGGTAGACGGTTTCGTCAGCGCCGTCGGCACGGGCGGCACTCTTGCCGGCGTCAGCATCGCTCTCAAAGAGCGGAACCCGCACATCGCCATCGCACTAGCTGACCCACCCGGCGCTGCCCTCTTCAGCTACTATACGAGCGGAGAACTTCGGTCCGAAGGATCGTCCATCACAGAAGGAATCGGTCAGGGCCGGGTGACTGCTAACCTTGACGGCTTCACGCCCGATTTCTCGTTCCACATAGCGGACGACGAAGCCATCCCTATGGTCTTCGACCTCCTGGAGCACGAGGGTCTCTGTGTCGGCCCCTCTTCTGGCGTCAATGTCGCCGGCGCGGCGCGGCTCGCGGGGCAGCTCGGACCCGGCCACACGATCGTGACCGTCCTCTGCGACTACGGCACTCGGTATCAGTCCAAGCTCTTCAATCCAGACTTCCTGCGTTCGAAGGGCCTGCCCGTGCCCCAGTGGATCGAGGGTTCCAATCCGCTCGTCCACCAAGCCCTGAGCCGGTGCTGGGCACCGCAAGCGGCGCCGCCAGCGCTTTGAGCATCGTCCCTCCAGATTGATCCCCTTCCCCCTCCCTCTCAACAACCAAGGAGACACAACATGACCATCCAGCTCGGCGACATCGCCCCCGACTTCGAAGCTGACACCACAGAGGGCCGGATCCGCTTTCATGATTGGATCGAAGGCTCCTGGGCGGTCCTCTTCTCTCACCCGAAGGACTTCACTCCGGTCTGCACCACTGAGCTTGGCGCGGTGGCCAAGCTCAAGCCCGAATTCGATCGCCGAGGCACGAAGGTGATCGGGCTCTCCGTTGATCCCGTCGATGATCACCGGGCCTGGGCGGGTGACATCGAGGAGACGCAAGGGACTGCGCTCAACTTCCCGCTTATCGCTGATCCTGAGCGTAAGATCGCCGGCCTTTATGGAATGATCCACCCGAACGCCAACGACACGCTGACGGTCCGGTCGGTCTATGTCATCGGCCCTGACAAGAAGCTGAAGCTCACCCTCACCTACCCGGCGAGCACCGGCCGCAACTTCGAAGAGATCCTCCGCGTCATCGACTCGCTGCAGCTCACCGCCAATCACAGCGTCGCGACGCCGGCCGACTGGAAGAGCGGCGAGGACGTCATCATTGTCCCCTCGCTCAGCGATGAGCAGGCGCGGGAGAAGTTCCCCGGAGGCTGGAAGACGCTGAAACCATATCTGCGCGTCGTGCCCGAGCCGCAGAAGGCGGGATGATATCCGCTCAAGGGGAGACGGATTGAAGGAATGAAAAGCAGGCGAAGTGGCGGGGGAAGTCGAGCGTACCGCACGGCCTGCGATAATATAGCCGAGCGAGCTGAGCCGCCCAGTGACTGCTCACGGACAGGCGCCGCAAGGCGTCCTGGTCGTGCCGCCCGGCGGGTGTTTCCTAAATGCCCACACCCGTCGGGCGCGTCTCTGGTCGTGAGCTCGCGCAGGCTTGCAACCGTTCCCCGCGCCCCCTTCCTTCTGACCCGGAACCATTCAAGCCGAGCCGTCGATTCGCTCGTCAGCCAAACACCCCGATCTCGGCTTGACCTTGCCACGGTGGGAAGGAGTAAAGCCATCCTCCCGGTTTTGCCGTGGGATGTCGTTACAACCAATCTCAGGAGATCCTCGTGAACATCGGCCAGGCCTCAGCCGCTTCGGGCGTCTCAACGAAGATGATCCGCTACTATGAGCGGACCGGCCTCATCAAATCCGCCGATCGATCCGCAGCGGGCTACCGCGTCTACACCAAGAGCGACGTTCACACGCTCCAGTTCATCCGTCGCGCACGCGACCTCGGCTTCTCCGTGGCACAAATCGAAGATCTCCTGACCCTCTGGAACAACCGAGAGCGGGCAAGCCACGACGTCAAGGTACTCGCCATGGAGCATGTCGAGCAGCTCTGCGCCAAAGTAGCGGAGATGGAGGCGATGATCGCCACGCTGAAGCACCTCGCTGAGAACTGCACCGACGACGATCGGCCCGATTGCCCAATCCTCAAGGATCTCGCTGAGGGCCGCCACGGGGAATGCGCCTCGCCGCCCGAAAATCGCTTCGGCGTAGCAAGGGTCGGGTGAGCGCCAGCCATGCTCTTCCGCCAGCTCTATGAACCCGAGTCCTCCACCTATACGTACCTCATCGGGTGCGAGGAAACCGGAGAATGCGTCCTTATCGATCCAGTGCTGGAGGCGGCGGAGCGCGACCTGACGGTCGTCCAAGAGCTGGACCTCCGCTTGGCAATGACGATCGAGACCCACATCCATGCTGACCACGTCAGCTCCGCCGCTCGCTTGCGCTCACTTACCGGCTGCAAAGTCGCCTATCCCGCCATGGAGGGCCTCGCCTGTGCGGATATCGGCATCAAAGAAGGAGAGCCGGTCGCTGTGGGGAGCCTATCGCTACGGCCGCTCTTCACACCAGGGCACACCGACACACATCATAGCTACCTGCTCGAGCAGGGCGGTCAGGCACGGGTCTTTACGGGCGACGCCCTGCTCATCGACGGGTGCGGTCGCACGGACTTCCAGAATGGCAGCGCGGACATCCTTCGGCGGCCGAACGCATCCGAGAGCGGGCCATGCAGGAGCATCATGAAACCGAAGGCCGCGAGATAGGCACTAAGGGTTTGCTGGATCTCTGCCTGGCTTGCCCCCATCGCCATCATCTGGATGGCCGGCTCATCTCGGCCGGGAAGGTGATCATCGCCACCGGCACGCGGCCTGCTGTCCCAGCTATTCCAGGCGTGGCGCAGGTGCCGTACCTTACGAGCACCACGGCCCTTGAGCTTGAGGAGCTTCCCAAGTCCTTGCTCGTGCTTGGAGGCGGCTATGTCGGGGTCGAGCTCGCGCAAACCCTGGCGCGTGCTGGCGTGAAGGTGACGCTGATATTCCGATCACGCCTTCTGCCCGAGGCAGAGCCGGAGATCGGGGCGGCGTTGGAGGGCTACTTAGAGGCCGAGGGGGTCCAGATCGCCAGCGGCGTCTCATACCAGGCTATTCGCCACGTGCACGGCCGCATCGAGCTCGACGTGGAGCATGCTGGTCGCAGCGTGACCTTGGCGGCGGAGCAGGTGCTGGTCACGACTGGCCGGGCACCCAATGTCGAGGGGCTCGGGCTCGCAGAGCTCGGTATTGAGACAACCCCGAACGGCGGCATCAAGGTCGACGATCGGCTCCGGACCACACGCGCTGGCTTCTACGCTGCCGGCGATGTCACTGGACGCGACCAGTTCGTCTACATGGCTGCCTACGGAGCAAAGCTCGCGGCGAAGAACGCCCTTAACGGTGACAGTCTGGTTTATAGCAACCGCGCAATGCCTGCTGTCGTTTTTTCAGACCCTCAGGTTGGCAGCGTCGGGCTCACCGAAGCTCAGGCCCGCGCCGCCGGGTTCCAGGTCAGGACGTCCATCGTCACGCTCGACCACGTTCCACGCGCTCTTGCGGCAAGGGATACGCGGGGGCTGATCAAGCTGGTTGCCGATGGCCGAACCAGAGAGCTTCTCGGAGCACACATCCTCGCGCCTGAGGGCGCCGACAGCATCCAGACTGCGGCCATCGCCATCCGGTGCGGCCTCACGATCGACGATCTGGCGGAATCGATCTTTCCCTACCTTACGACGGTGGAGGGGCTGAAGCTCGCTGCGCAGACTTTCGACAAGGATGTCAGCAAGCTCTCCTGCTGCGCCGGGTGAACCAAAAAAACAGCTTGAACCTGGAGTTGCTACAGGTGGTAGCTCCTGAGCTTGCATGAACAAGAGGTAGGTTGATCGTGTTGAAAATCCCTGATGCCAAGCGGTCCGTTACCGCCGCCGCTCCCGGCCGCCGGACTTGGATCGCCGTCGGCGGAGGTGTTCTTGGCGCTGTGGGCGCTGCCTCCTGCTGCATCGCGCCTCTTCTGCTGTTCTCGCTTGGAATAAGCGGGGCCTGGATCGGCAGTCTCACGGCGCTCGCGCCTTACCAGCCGCTCTTCGTCGGCTTGGCAGCCGTCGCCCTCATTTTCGGGTTCATTCGGGTTTACGCGCGCCCTCAGGCCGATTGTGAGGAAGGCAGCTACTGCGCCAAGCCGGCCTCTAAACGGCTTCTGAAGATTGCGCTGTGGGCCACAACCCTCCTCGTTCTGGCAGCGATAAGCTTCCCGTACGTTGCCGTCTATTTCTTGTGAGTTTGAGTAGGAGCCTATCCATGAAGTTCATCAAAGCAGCGGTTATCGCGACCTTGGCCGCGACGAGTGTTCCCGCCCTCGCGGCAGTCCGCACCGTCACGCTGGCCGTTGATAACATGACATGCGTCACCTGCGTCCCGATGGTGAAGAAGAGTCTCAGCCAAATTCGCGGCGTGAAGCGTGTGGCAGTCTCGGTCGAGGCCAAGACAGCCACTGTCGTTTACGACGACAAGGCAACGAACGTGGCTGAGCTCGTGAAGGCGACCACGAACGCTGGATACCCCTCGCGATTGAAGCGCTCAGCAAGTCAGCAACGACGCGCTCGTTGATCAGCCGAGGCAGGAGGAATCCGTGATGGGGACCCAGCAAAGCTCTGGCAACGAGGTTGATCCGGCCGACACGACCGACTTCGCCGCCAAGCCGCCGATGGGCACGGTCATAGCGTTGCTGAGCGGCTTTCACTTCCTCTGCTGCGGCATACCCATCATGGTGGCTTCGGGAGTGTCTCTAAACAGCCTAATGCCGTCTTCGAATGTGGTGGGAGCCCTCACGGCCCTGTCAGCATCGGCCGGACTCATCTGGCATCTGAGGAGACGCTGCGCTTCCTGCGTTCCGTCGGAAGCAGTGACATCGGGTCCACACCACCGACAGGACACTGCAGCTCCCGCTCACCGAGGCCCATCAGCCGGTTTCGAGGTGTGACCAAGTCATACGACCTCATCGTGATCGGCAGCGGCACAGCCGCCATGGTCGCGGCCAACCGAATGGCGGCTGCAGGGAAGAAGGTTGCAGTGGCCGACTACCGGCCATTCGGCGGCACCTGTGCCCTGCGAGGTTGCGATCCGAAGAAGATGCTGATTACGGGTGCGCAGGTCATGGACGACATCCGCCGCATGCGCGGGCACGGTGTCGCGGCGGACGGCGCGCACATCGAGTGGCGCGACCTCATGGAGTTCAAGCGCACCTTCACGGGGCCCGTCCCGGGCAAACAGCTGAAGAACTACGCCGCAAAAGGCGTCGACACCTACCACGAGCATGCCCGCTTCGCAGGACCGAACAGTCTCGAACTTGAGCGTAGCGGCATCATCGAGGCGACGAACGTTCTGATCGCGGCTGGAGCGCGCCCGGTCCCCCTCGGCTTTCCTGGGGAGGAGCACCTGATGGACAATGAGGGGTTCCTTGAGCTCGACGAGCTGCCCGCCCGCATCGTCATGGTCGGCGGCGGCTATATCGCATCAGAGTTCTCCCACATCGCTGCGCGTGCCGGTGCCAAAGTGACGGTCCTTCAGCGCGGCAAGCGCATCCTCTCTCAGTTCGACGGAGATCTCGTGGGCTGGCTCATGGAAGCCTTCGACGCCGCCGGGATCGAAGTCCGGACCGGCCACTCAGTGGAAGCCGTCGAGAAGACCGATGAAGGATATATCATACGTGTCCGCTCTGCTGACGGAGGGACAGCGGCGGTCCATGCTGATCTGGTCGTCCACGCCGCCGGTCGCATCCCGGATTTGGACTCTCTCGGGCTTGAAGCGGCCGGAGTTGAACGGGACCAGTGCGGGCGCCTGAAGCTCAACGAGCATCTACAGAGCGTTTCCAATCCAGCTGTCTATGCCGCCGGCGATGCTGCGGCACAAGGGCCGCCACTGACCCCAGTCTCCAGCCACGATGCCAAGGTCGTTGTTGCCAATCTGCTCGAGGGCAACACGTATTGTCCCGATTATCGCGCCATCCCAAGCGTTGCCTTCACAATTCCACCTATCGCATCGGTCGGGCTCAGCGAGGAGGAGGCGCGTTCCAAGGGGTTCAAGTTCAGCCTGAAGTCTGAGCAAGCCTCGACCTGGTACACGGCCAGACGCGTCGCCGAGAGCGTCTATGGCTTCAAAGTGATGGTCGAGGAGGGCTCGAAGCTCATCCTGGGAGCCCATCTCGTCGGTCCTCATGTCGATGAGGTCATCAATGTCTTTGGACTCGCGATGCGCCATGGACTGACGGCGGATGACATCAAAAGCACCATGTTTGCGTATCCCACGGGCGCGTCGGACATCGGATACATGGTCTGACAGCGGTGATCCTGCTGCGACTGTTCGTTCCTCGGGCTCCTGCAGGGATGGCCCTCCGGCACTAGTGCTCAAGGAAGCCTAAGGCTCTCTCCTACCCGGACACAAAGAAGGCGCCACAGACATGCTGCGGCGCCCTCCACGCTTCGACAAGGTATCTTAGCGCTTCGTCGTGGACGCAGCGGGCTTGTCGCCCATCTCCTTCATCATCTTCTCGCAGCGGTCCATCATCTTGGCCATGTCCGCGTGGTTCATCATCATGCCACCCTGCCCTTTCTGGTCCCCACCGGACATCATCTGACGGTGCTGCTCAGCGGTCATGCCCGGCGTAGACCCGCCCGACTGCTGGGCCATCGCCGTGGTCGCGAGGCCCAGTGTGGCGGCAATTGCGATGGCTGCTACTTTCATGGTCTTCATCTCTATTCTCCTCGTTGCGTTCACGACGTTCGGAGGCGCAGGCACCTCCGTGAGCCTTAGATCCGCGTCATCTTCGTCACGGTGTAAGAGCCTTCACCCTCGAAACAGAACTTGACCCGCTGACCAGCCCGAACCTTGCCGAGCCCGCCCTTGTTGAGCTTGAACGTCATGGTCATGGCCGGCCACTTCTTGGCCGCGATTGGATCGTGTGCGATTGTGATGGTGCCCTTCGCAGCATCGACGGCCTTCACCACGCCGGTGGCGTGTGTGACCTTCTCAGAAGCAGCACCATCGCCGGCCATCATCTGCTTGTGCTGCTCTGCCGTCATCTGACCATGCCCCTCATGCTGAGCGAACGCAGCACTGCTGAAGCTGAGCGCGGCAGCGGCGCCGAGGGCGAGAAACTTGATACTCTTCACGTTTGATACTCCTGTGATCCAGGCGAGTGGTGATCCACCAGCCAAGTTGTCGGTAAATCGGCTGGCGGATTAGTTGGTTGAACTCTTATCGGCAGGCACCCACACCCGGACAGGGGGACGGAGCGGCGCTCTCGGGCCAGGCGCCTGCCTCGGGTCCGGGCGCCAGGCCCACTTGCCCTCGGCTGAAGTCTTCCTGGTGCTCTGAAGGCCCGTGGCGGAGGCGCGCTTGTCCTTTTTCGCCATCATCTCCTCGCAGCGCTCCATCATCGCCATCATCCGGCGGTGCATATCGGGATCGGACATCCACTGCCCCCGCCCGGTTGCCCCACCGGCCGACATCATTTGCTGATGCTCTTCGGCGCTCATCCCGCCCTGCACGCTCCCCGCCTGTGCGAAGGCAGGGGCGCTGAAGCCAAGAGCAGCCAGCGTGCCCGCCGCGATCGTGATAAACTTCTTCATGGTCAGTGTTCCTTTCCTGAAGGTGTGGTCAGCCTAAGTTCGCGTTCCGCGCCCTGGCTTAGCTCTTCGCGGTTCCGCCGTGCTTGAAGAGGCACATGCCGCACATGGCGAGGCAGGGAAGCGCATAGAGAAGCGGCGCGATCGCCGCGAAGCCGAACACCGCTGAGCCTGTGACCAAGCCGAGCACGAGCAAGGCCACTGCCGCGAACATCAGCCACTTCATGCGGCCGCCCTTCTGGCCCGTCTCACAGCAGCCCTGCCTCGTCTCCGATGCCTTCGCATCGGCGACCGGAACGAGCGCGGTGGAGGTCTGCGTCGTCATGCTCGAAACCCTTCTTCCTATCTCACAGATCGAAAGATGCGGCTTCCCATCGTGGGAAGGTCAATAGGGGTTTCGAAGAATTTTTTGCGAGCTGAGAACCGTCGTCACTTGCTGCGCCGGCGGTGAATCGTTGCAGTGCAGAGTTATCGAACTCATCGCTGACTGGAGCGAACGCTAAGAGCCCTGCTAATGGAATGCCTTGCGCCTGCCGGTGAACCGCGCCGGGTTTGTCGGAGGCCCCAACTCCTGAGAGGAAGGGGCTATGACGAGCAAGACGACGAACAAGTTCTCACCTGAGGTACGCGCCCGGGCGGTGCGGATGGTGCTGGACCACGAGAAGGATCACCCGTCGCGCTGGGCGGCTGTGGTGTCGATCGCGGCGAAGATCGGGTGCGCGGGCCAGACGCTGCACGAGTGGGTGAAGAAGGCCGAGGTCGACAGCGGCACGCGCGCCGGGGTGCCGAGCGACGTCGCCGACCGGATGAAGGCGCTGGAGCGGGAGAACCGCGAACTGCGCCAGGCCAACGAGATCCTGCGCAAGGCGTCCGCATATTTTGCGATGGCGGAGCTCGACCGCCGAGCGAGGTGATGGTGTCGTTCATCGACGCGCATCGCAAGGTGTACGGGGTCGAGCCGATCTGCCGGGTTCTGCCGATCGCCCCGTCGACCTATCATGCTCACACAGCCAGAAGGATTGAGCCGACCAAGAGGTCGGCTCGGGCTCGGCGTGATGATGCGCTTGGGCCGGAGGTGCGCCGCGTATTCGAGGAGAACTTCCGCGTCTACGGCGTGCGCAAGGTCTGGCGGCAGCTGCGGCGCGAAGGGCTCGACGTCGCCCGCTGCACCGTTGCCCGCCTGATGCGGGCGATGGGCCTGGCCGGCGTGATCCGCGGCAAGCCGGTCCGCACCACCATCAGCGACAGAGCAGCGCCATGCCCGCTCGACCGGGTGAACCGGCAGTTCCGTGCGCCGGCGCCGAACAGGCTCTGGGTATCGGACTTCACCTACGTCGCAACCTGGGCGGGGTTCGTCTACGTGGCGTTCGTCATCGACACCTACGCTCGCCGGATCGTTGGCTGGCGAGCCAGCAGGACGACGCATGCCAGCTTCGTCCTGGATGCGCTCGAGCAGGCGCTCCATGACCGCCGACCGGTTCATCGCGGTGGCCTGGTCCATCATAGCGACCGCGGGTCGCAATACGTATCGATCAAGTACACCGAGCGCCTGGCCGAGGCCGGGATCGAGCCCTCGGTCGGCAGCGTCGGCGACAGCTATGACAACGCTTTGGCCGAGACGATCAACGGCCTCTACAAGGCCGAGGTGATCCACCGGCGCGGGCCGTGGCGCAACTTCGAAGCAGTCGAGTACGCTACCCTTGAGTGGGTGGACTGGTTCAACCATCGCCGGCTGCTCGAACCCATCGGCAACATCCCGCCTGCCGAAGCCGAGGAGCAATACTATGCTGCCGCGGACATCATCGATATGGCAGCGTGACTCACATCCAACGGCCTCCGGCAAACCCGGCGCGGTTCACAGCGACGGCAAGGAGCAGTTCGACCAGGTGATGACCGCGGTGCGCGCCAGCCCCGAGCTGGTCGCGTTGGGGAAGGACGGACGCGACCAGGAGCGGTTCACGTCGCGCGACATGATCGCGGTGGAGGCCCGGCTCGAGCGCAGCGCCGGCGCGCTGGCGGCGCGCGACGGTCACGGCATCGCCGATCGCCAGCGTGACGCCGCGATCGGCGCGGCCCAGGGCAGGGGGCTCGTCTTGTCGGCCGAGCAGCGCGACGCCCTCGACCATATCACCGGCCGCAAGGGGCTGGCGTCGGTCGTCGGCTACGCCGGCAGCGGCAAATCCGCGATGTTGGGCGTCGCGCGCGAGGCTTGGGAGCGGCAGGGCTACCAGGTGCGCGGTGCGGCCTTGTCGGGGATCGCGGCCGAGAACCTTGAGGGCGGGTCCGGCATCCAGTCCCGCACCCTCGCCAGCCTTGAGCACGCATGGGGGCAGGGGCGCGAGCAGCTAGGCCCGCGTGACGTGCTGGTGGTGGACGAGGCGGGCATGATCGGCTCGCGCCAGATGGAGCGGGTGTTGAGCCAGGCGCGTGACGCCGGGGCCAAGGTCGTGATGATCGGCGACCCCGAGCAGTTACAGGCGATCGAGGCGGGCGCGGCGTTCCGCAGCGTCACCGAGCGGCACGGCGCGGCCGAGATCACCGAGATTCGCCGGCAGCGCGAGGATTGGCAGCGCGACGCCACCCGCGCGCTGGCGACCGGGCGCACCGGCGAGGCGATCCACGCCTATGACGGCAAGGGCATGGTCCACGCGGCCGACACGCGCGAGCAGGCGCGGGGCGAGCTGGTCGATGGCTGGGATCGGCAGCGCCAGGCCGAACCGGGCAAATCCCGCATCATCCTCACCCACACCAACGCCGAGGTCCGCGAGCTGAACGAGGAAGCGCGCGGCCGACTTCGCGCGACCGGCGACCTTGGCGACGACGTGACGTTCAGCGCCGACCGGGGGACGCGCGCGTTCGCGCGCGGCGACCGCCTGATGTTCCTGCGGAACGAGCGGTCGCTAGGGGTGAAGAACGGCACGCTTGGCACGATCGAGCAGGTATCGGCCGAGGGGATGAAGGTTCGGCTCGACAGCGGCGCGCGGGTCGCGTTCGACGCAAAGGACTATGCCGCGGTCGATCACGGCTACGCCGCCACTTTCCATAAGGCGCAGGGCGTGACCGTCGATCACGCCCACGTCCTCGCCACCCCCGGCATGGACCGCCACAGCGCCTATGTCGGCATGTCGCGGCATCGTGATGACGTGCAGCTCCATTACGGGCGCGACGACTTCGCCGACCAGCGCCAGCTCGTCCGCGCCATGTCGCGCGACCGGGGCAAGGACATGGCCGGCGACTATGCGCGGCCCGAGCAGGACCAGGCCCGTGCGTTCGCCGATCGGCGCGAGATCCGGTTCCCGGAACTCGCGCGTCAGGTGGCGGAGAAGGTGCGCGACAAGGCCAGGGGCATGTTCGCCGGGTTCCGGCCGAAACCGACGTCGGAAAAAACGACGTCGCCGGAGCGCATCGCGGCCGATCGGCCGCTGGCGCCCTCGCAGGCCCGTGCGATCGAACGCTATGGGCGCGCCGCGGCCGATATAGGCCGGATGCGGGAGAAGGGGTTGCCGGTGCTGGCGCACCAGGAACAGGCGCTGGCGAAGGCGGGCGACGCGCTCGACCAGGTGCGACCGAATGGCGCGCGCGACCTCGCCAGCGCGATCGAGCGCGACCCCCAGCTCGCACGCGCCGCGGCCGAAGGGAACACGGGCGGCGCGGCGAAGGCGATGGAGGTAGAGCGCCAGGTCCGTATCGACCCGGAGAAGCGTGCGGGGCGCTTCGTGGAGCAGTGGCAGGACATGAAGGCGGCGCGGGCCAGTATGGAGCGCGCCGGCGACCGCGCGGGCGCGGAGAAGCTCGGCAAGCGCATGGAGAGCATCGCGGGCGGGTTGCATCGCGACCCGCAGCTCGAATCCGCCTTGAAGCGGCACGCGCCCGAGCTGGCGTTGAACATGGAGCGGGGCCGGTCGATCGGGCAGGAGCTGGCGCAGTCGGTCGGACAAGGCCGCGACCGCGATCGTGGCATGAGCCGGTAAGGGGGACGGGTGACGGACGAGGACGATCAGGGCGGAACCGACGCGGCCGAGGCGTTCGAGGCCATGCGTGGCGAGCTGGCGCTGTTGCGCCGCGCCGTGGAGGGTCTGGCGGCCGAGCGCGGCGCGATCGACGTTCCCGACTACACCGAGACGTTAGGGCGGATGCAGCAGGGCGTGGACGCCACGGCCGCCCGCGTCGCGCTCATCAACGACGTGATCGTGCGGAGTCCGGCGCTGGCGATGACGCCGGAGCAGATGGCGCAACGGATCGCCGCGGTGGGCAACGCCGCCCGGCGCGAGGATCAGGCGGCGCTCGCCAAGGCGGGCGAGGACAAGGCCCGCGTCATGGCCGAGCTTCGCGCCATCGCCGGGTCCGCATGGACACGCGCCGACCAGAGAAACCGGCAGCTATGGTTCGCCTTGGGCGGGGTAGCGGCCGGCATCCTCGCATGGGCGATCGTGCCGGGCCTCGTCGCGCGCGAGCTCGCGCCGGCGAGCTGGCGATGGCCCGAGCGCATGGCGGCGCGGACGCTTGACATGCCCCGTTGGGAGGCAGGTCAGCGGATGATGCAGAGCGCCGACGCCGCACAGTTCCGCGCGATCGTCGCGGCCGACAAGATCGTGACGGCCAATCGTGAAACGATCGAGGGTTGCAGCAAAGCGGCGAATCGGGCGCGTGCCACAGTGCGATGCACAATTAAGGTCGCCCCGTAGTGGCCGCGTATCTATTCCGCCAAGCAATTGACAATAGACAATCCGGCCCGGTCCTCACCGTGGCACGCTTGGGCGGGTCCAATTAGAGGTCGGCGCATGGCTTCACGATCAGGCAATCAATACTAAGCGTCGTTAACCATCTTCTAATGCTTACAGTGCGATCATACAGATGCGATAGAAGTCGCACCGGGGTGAATATGAGCAGCATCTCCATCAACGACGTTATGGCCCTGCGGAACGCCGTCCTCGACAAGAACGCGGCGCTTCGGAATATAGCGAGCAACCCGAATTCTGTCGCCGTTTCCGCGGCTGCGAGAGGAGCGGCTTTTGACGCAGCGATGAACACCGCGCTGGGAACGGTGGATAGCCCAAATTCCGTCTCAGGGGTGAGCGGAGCGGCGGGCGTGTCGCAGCCAGGACACGCGGAGCCAGGCGGCTTCGCCTCTACTTTTCAGACGCAGCTTCAAAAAATTAACGCGATCAATGCGCGCGCTGGTGCTTTGACGGTCGCCTACGAACGCGGGGACGAAACCGACATTGCGAAGGTAATGCTCGCGCGGCAGGAGTCCTCGATCGCATTCGAGGCAACGTTGCAAGTTCGTAATAAAGTGCTTTCGGCCTACAAGGACATCATGAGTATGCCGGTCTAGCGCAATCTGCCGAAAGCACATCGCCTTGTCGCTAATCCGGTGCTGCGAAAAACGTTCGCACGCCAGCCCCCGCCTGCGTCCGTCAGCTGCCCTTCGGTTTCCGAGCGCTGTTGTGCATGGACACGATCTTCCATCCTCCGTTCACCTTTTTCAGCACGCTTGTGGCGACGCCGAGTCTTTCGGCGGCCTCGCCGGTTCTTGGCTCGATTCGGTAACGGTAGGTCTCGGTCGCAAGGGCAACCGACCCTTCGAAGCGGACGTCGACCTTGTAGTCGGAGAAGCGGAACGATTTGAACTGCCGCAGCTCGGGACCAAGATGATGGGCGAGGTAGGTGGCGTAGGTTCCTTCAGGGCTTCCTGTCTCGAAGACCCGCGCGTCAATCGTAAACAGTTTTTCGGTTCCAGCGACGTCAAGCTTCTCGATCGCGTTTTTGTACCGTGAGAGCACAGCCTCCACGGCCCGTGTATCGGCATCGCGGGCGACCGGCTGAGCCCACGCCACAACAGGCACGGCGATCGACATGAGCATAATCGTTTTCACGCCGGTGTTCATTCATGATCTCCCAAATAGACTGTCCGGCTTTAGGCTATCACCGCTTGATGCGATATGGAGCAGCCGACTGACCGTCAGGTCGCGAAATGGTCGAGGCTACCGTGTACTAAATAGCCCTTAGCCAACTTTGGATGGCAAGCACGATGGTCACGGCTCACCATCAAACCGAGCATCCCCGCCGTTGTCACGTTATACCAAAAACTGAACAGATGCGGAACCTCGCGGTCCGGTATGCTGAATCAAGAAGCTCGACGGTCACCGGCCAGGGGCTTAGGTCTTGGTTCAGCGAATGGGGATCACACCGACAATATGGCCACGCAACCCGACCAAATTACTACCGGAGAGGATCACGGTGGCCTCGTTCGTCGTCTTATTGCCCGTTGGCGTGACGATCCTGGCGCAACCTACCGAAGCTGGTTTCTGTGGGACGAACGGTTGAAAAACTTCCGCTCGATCCGGCGTGGTATTGGCCAGGTCGTTGGTGAGATCGAGCGCGGCACGTTCGGCGTCGCCTACCGGGGATCGTCGCTCGAAACGGTCGTTCATTCCGTCGCCGAGCAGCGTCAAATTTTCAAAGGCGCTGACCATGCCTTTCTCTGGAAGCCGAAGCTCCGCATACCCGATATCTACGAAAACCCGGAGAACCAGCGGGCGTTCGGTCGCTTGCTCGACGCCTGTTCGTGTTGCGACACGGCCGAGGAAATTATTGGCCATATCCACACGATCGATCGCTTGAAGATCAAGGGGCTCGGGCCCGCGGTCGCCAACCTGCTCTATTTTCTTCACCCGACGCTGGTGCCGCCCTTCAACACCGCGATCGTCAAAGGCTACAACGCGCTGACCGGCTCGAAGGTGAAGCTCGGGAGCTGGGAGCATTTTCTGGCGATGCGGTCGGGTGTACTCGACTTGAACGATCGCCACCGCGACCTGCTATCGAACGACCTGGGTGCGATTGGCGGCTTGCTGTTCGACATCGGCTTCGATCGCTACCCGGCCCCTCCTCTCGATGTTAGCGGCGAGGCGCTGGCAAGTTGGGGACAACGGCTTGAGACGGCGCGCGAGGAGGCGCGCACGCTCAGCAAGGCGGCGCTACGCGAAGGCGAGAACGAGCGCACCCATACTGAAATCCAAGCATGGCTTCGCGATCTAGGACTCGCGCTCGGCTATGACGTGTGGATCGCATCGAACGACCGCAGCCGTGCCTTCAATGGATCGCCGTTGGGACATGGGTGCCTTGAGCACCTGCCCGCCTCCATCGCAACCTCGAAGGGGGCGGATTCCATCCGTCTAATCGACGTGCTGTGGCTTGAGCGCGGCGGCGATCACGTCGCGGCAGCGTTCGAGGTCGAGCATTCGACGTCGATCTACTCGGGCATTGTGCGCATGCTCGACTTGGCGCTGAGCGGCAGCGCCCTCCACGCGACCGCAGGGCTGTTTCTGGTCGCACCCGACGCCCGCGAGGCGGATGTCCGCGCGCAGTTACAGCGTCCCGCGTTCAGCCGCGTCGCCGATCTCGACATATCGTATCTTCCCTACGGCGAGCTGGAGAGAAACCGCGAGGCAATCGCCAGGTTCGGATCGGGGCTTAAAGCGATCAAAGCCATCTCCAGCAAGCTGGCTTGATCGAGAGAGGTAAGGGGTACGCGCGCGCGCCGCGTATTTTCAAATGGGCGGGGGCTCAGCTGGAGATGAATGATGCATCAGATCGATCCCGAGATGAAGGCGTGCATGGACGCCTGCCACGAATGCCATGTCACCTGCCTCCACATGGCGATGAACCATTGCCTTGAGGCGGGAGGCCGACATGCCGAGCCGCAGCACATGAAGATCATGGCCGATTGTGCGCAGATTTGCGCGGTCGCGATCGACTTCATGGCGCGGAAATCTGAGCATCACCGGCATATCTGCCGCGAGTGCGCCGAGATTTGCCGGGCGTGCGCGTCGAGCTGCGAAGGGCTGGACGGCATGGAGGATTGCGTCGCCGCGTGTCGCAAGTGCGCCGAGGCTTGCGACAAGATGGCCGCGTAAATGGCCCGAGGGCGGCGCTTTCCCCGCCGCCCTCCCGTTACATTGCGAGCCAAGGCGCGTGAGACGGTGCGATGCACGGTCAGGGTTGGCAGCAACGCTTTAGAGAGGGGCGTCACCTGCCCTGCCGCTAGGCTAGCGGCCCGCCCGTCCGCGGCTTGGCGCGGCGGTTCCAGGCGAACCCGATCATGATCGCGGCAAGCATCAGGAGTTGTGCCAGCACCGACTGAAATGTCGGGAACAGGCCCAACATCGAGATACGTGGCACGCTGGCGAGCGGCGCTATGTCGATGATCCCCGCCTCTTGGAGAGCAGCGACTCCCTTACCGGCCAGCACGACCGTCAGAGCGGCCATCAGCCATGAGCTGTAGCGGAAGAACTGCGTAATCGGCAGCGTCCGGCTGTAGCGGAGCATGGCCCAGGCGATGACGGCGAGAAGGCTGATCGCTGCGCCGGCGCCGGCCAGCAGCATCGCGGTGTTACCCTGTGTCGAGAGCGCGGCGTAGAAAAGGATCGTTTCAAAGACCTCCCGATAGACCACCAGGAATGCGAGCCCGAACAGGAACCATCCCGACCCGCTCGATAGCGCCCGTGACATTTTCTCCCGGATATAGCGTTGCCACTGATCGGCTTGGGCCTTGCCGTGCATCCAGATTCCGACCGAGAGCAGCACGATCGCGGCGAACAGCGAGCCGAACCCTTCGGTCAGCTCCCGGCTCGCGCCGCTGATCCCGATCGCATAGGTGGCGACGGCCCAGGTAAGCCCGCCCGCGATGAGCGCCCCGATCCACCCGCCATGCACATAGCGCAAGGCTTCTGGCCGTTCCGCTTTGCGGAGGAACGCGATCATGGCGACCACGATCAAAAGAGCTTCCAGCCCCTCACGCAGCAGGATCGTAAAGGCCCCCAAGAAGGTGGACGCCTGCGTCGCGGCGTCGGGCGCGAGCGCCGCCTCGGCATCATCGAACAGGCCGCCCAGCACTGCCACTCGTTCGGCCACATCATCGGCCGACGTGCTGCTCTCCACAGCGGCGCGATATTCTCCCATCGCGCCTTCGATCCTGGACATGAGCGTCGGGTCGCGCGCCGAGAGCGTCGGTTCGATCGGCTCGAACCCGTCGAGATAGGCGGACAGCGCCAGTTCCTTTGCGCCGCGCCGGTCGCCGCGCCGGAACGCGGCGAGGCTTTGCGCAAGCTTGGAGCGAGCGACCGCGAGCGAGCCCGGGGCTTGTTGCATCACCTGATCGGGGTGGCGCCGCAGATAGGCGAGCACCGCGTCGGCTTTCGCCTGCCCGATGCTGCCCGCAAGCGCGGCGGGGGTGAGCGCGACCAGGGTTTTCAAATCGGGGATCCGCGCCCGCAAGCTCGGCTGGGACTTCCACAGCCGTTCGCCTTCGACCGCTTGCGCGTCGGTCAGGGCGAAGCTGCCAGCGCGGAACGCCAGCGCCCAGCGTTGATCGTTCGGCAGATCGGCGAAGCTCTGCATCGCGGTCCCGTCGATGCCTTGGCTTATCACCTGATAGAGCGCGAACACGCTGCGCTGGCGCGCCCGTTCGGCGTCGGTGAACGCGATCGGCGGCGGGTCGAGTCTGGCAGCGTCAGGCCCATGTCCGTCGCCGGTGAGGCCGTGGCAGGACGAGCAGCTTTGGACGTATAGCCTTGTTCCCATGGCGGGGTCGGGTGCCTTGGCGGGAGCGAGCGGCACCGGATAGGCCTTGAGCAGATCGGCGGCGAGGCCATGCGCGAGTGTCGCGACCTCTCGGGACGATCCCTTGCGGCCGATCACGGCTTCGAGCTGCGAAGCGCTTTGGATTAGAGATTGCCGCTCAGGCGTCGCGGGAAGTGCGCGGAGGCGCGTCGACACCCCAGCGGCGAACTCCGTCATCTCCGCGTATTCGGACGCGCTTATGACCGCGCCGTTGGCGACCGCACCGCCATAATCGACCGCCATATAGTCGAGCAGACGCCAAGCAGTTTGAACATCGCGGGTATCGGCCATCGCCGCAGCGGGGATCAACAGCAGCATAAGCGACGCGACCAGCGCGACCAGAGGTGACGGCATATGGGTGATCGATTCCAAGCTTCACTCGTCGCGGACTATGCGAACAACTCTCATTAGCAGTATTGGGCAGCGTGCGCGACCACCAATGGCAGGATGATGAACATCGCCGCCGGAGAGCTGGCGGGCGATCGTCTCCGGCGACAAGATCGTGACCGCGAACCCGGAGACGATCGGGGGGGTAGAAAAGCGGCAGCGAAGGCGCGTGACGGTGTGCGATGCACGATCAAGGTTTTCGATGAGGCTAAGCAGTGATTGAAGATACTTTCAGATCACGTACTTGTCCCAGCTTGCATAATGCTCGGCGCTGCGCTTTCCCCTTGGAAAGCTGAGGCCGACGAGCGCAATGCCGGCTACGACCGAGGCCACGGCCCCAAGGTGACCAACGCCGTCGAGGAGGAAAGGCGCGGCCACAAGCCAGGCTCCGAACGCGACGTTGATCAGCCGCAGCGCGCGGGCAACTTCTGCGGTGGCGATGATCGCGACCGTGATGACCAGCGCACCCACAACGTGATCGCTGTTCGCCATACCGCCTTCCGTGCCGAACAGTATTCGGGTCAGCATCAGCAGGACGCCGATGACGATGCTCGCAGTCAGCGTCCATGGCAGGGTCAGTCCCTTCTTTGCGTCCGCCCAGAAGGTGCTTGGCGAGGCCATCGCGTCCGACGCGTCCACCGCTCCCGCCCCTATCGCGTCACCCTGGAAGAAGGTGCGGATCAGCGGTTTGCCTTGCCGGCGCGCCCAGAGAAGGAACTGACCCATCGCAATCACCTCGTCGAGCGCGAAGGGGATCATGATCAGCATGGCGAGCGCGGCGATCAGCGCCAGCGTGCTCCATGTGCCGATGACGATGGGCTGACTGATGATGAAATAGATGCTGATGACGCCGAGCGGGATGACAAGGATGCCGAAGAAGGTCACCATCCACGGCATGGTCCGCCAGCGGTCGCGGGTGCCCATTACCGCCATCAGGATCTCGAGGACATAGCTGACCGTGCCGAGCCCACCATCGGGAATCGGCCAGGCCTTGGACATGTCCGAGGTGATGATCTCCTCGGTGCCGTTGCGTGGATCGCTCAGGGAGCCGGCGAAAAACGGCTCCCAAACGCCGTCAATATGCCCCAGTTGGTAGGCGGTGAGGATGCGAGAGGTGAGAAGGCCGATCAGACCCATGGCGACGATCGGCAGCCGCTGTGCGTCGGTGGATGGCGAATAGGTCCAGCCGGGCGGGATGTTCTTGGGGTCCATCATGCCCGCCATGCTCATGCCCGGCATCATCGGCACGAGCACCGACAGGGCGATCACGGCCGAGCCGATGAGCAGGTTGTTGTTGTACTGAGCGGCGCTCGGGCTCCAGAAGATCAGCGGGGCGAAGAACAGCCAGATGCCGACGAACGCGACCGCCCACTGCGCCCATGTCTTGGTGCGCGGAACGAGCGACAGCGCGCCGAACAGCACGATGGCGAGGCCGCTGACGACATCGCTGATGGCCAGCGCGTTCGCCCGCCACTCGATCGACGGCAGCCCGCGATCAATAGTTACGAAGCGCGCCGCCTCGCCGACACTGTGAGTGGTCACGGAGTCGTAGATAAGCGGGCTGGAGGCGAGCCACAGCCCAAGACCGATGTTTGCGTAAAGAGCCCAGCGCGCACGGCGCTCGTCGCGGTCCATTATGGCCATGTGATCGCCGTGTGCACCGTGACCGGTCATCGCCATGTCCGCCGCGCCAGGTCGGTGCCCCATGGCAGCATGGTCCATGCTGCTATGGTCCGCAGCCCCGTGATCCATGTCGGCCATTCCACCGCCTGCCGCTGCGGGTTGTTGGCCCGGCGCTACAGGTTCGGCCTTTAGCTTATCGTGCCAGGCAACCAGATTCTCGTTAAGCTTGTTGTTCCGATACCAGGCCCGCGGGTGGCGCTTCAGCGCGGCGACGATCGTCGGCAGCGTGTCCCGGAGGCGATGCTTCGGTTCCCAACCGAGCAGCAAGCGGGCGCGTGAAATATCGAGGATATAGTGGTCGTTGCTGCTGTCGATCATCCAGGGCTGGATGAAGTCGTCGCTGCCGAGCGCTTCGTTCTGCAGGATGATCCCGGCTTTCGCGAGCGGCTGCGGAATCCGGATCGTCTTCCAGCCCTCGCCGTGGAGCGCCTCGCCGACGATGTCCTGGATCTCGGCATAGCCGGGTGCGTCGGGCTCGCCGATGAGCAGCGGCAGTTCTGACGGCAGTTCGTGCCGCCGATCGACCAGACGCAGCACGGCGTCAGCCAAGTCGTCGCGGTGCACCGATGACTGCGCCGCACACAGCATGCCGGGATAAAAATGCGAAATCAGGCGGTGCTCGTAAATCTGCGATATCTGCTGCGCGAGAAAAGCCGAGCGTCCGTCGTCGTCGTAAACTCCGGCGGCGCGCATATAAACGACGGGGATGTTTCCGTGGCGCTCATGCAGCAATGTCTCGGCGTCGACCTTGGACTGCGGATAGGCCCAGGACGCGCCGATCGGCGAGTCCTCGTTGATGCGCTCGTCGGGTGTGGGGGTCGGCTTATGAACGAGCATCGTGCTGGCGAAGACGAATTGTCTGACTTCGAACGATTGCAGCCCGTCAATCAGCCGGCGGGTGCCCTGCACGGTGACCTTGTCGTAGAGCGGATTGGGGTCACCCGTGATATCATAATAGGCGGCGAGGTGGATCACCGAGGCGATGCGGTTGCCGTACCGTGCGCGCACCTCGTCAAGCGCAACTCGGACCGCTTCGTCTGACCCGAGGTCTATGTCGATCGCCGCCGCGGGCGGCGGTGGGTCGGGAGGGCCGGCGCGATCAAGGCCGACGACGGTGTAGCGCTCGCCGAGCTGGGCAATCAGCGCTGCGGCGATAAAACCGCTCGCACCCGTGATGAGGACGACTTCGCCACCCTGGCCGCTGCCGGCTTCACTGCGTTTGCCATCGGTCATGACTTTGCCACCCTTGTTCATTCATCTCTGAAAACACTGACAGGCCCACCCGGACCAACCCTCTCGCACGCCCAGCTTTGCAGCGCGACGCGGCCTTCCCGCAAGCGCCTGTGGGCGACTTAGGGCGTCGGACACGTAAGCTCAGTCCAAGCGGGGGGTGTCTTGGGAGGCGAGGGTTAAGCCGCGTAAGTGGGTAAAAGAAGGTGGAAGGCCTGAGCGGCGCTTGCGTGGACGGTTGGTCCATAGCGCTTACATGCCCGACGCGGGTGGCGCGAGGGTGCCTAGCCATGCCACGAGCGCCAGGATGCCGATCACGCAGGCTGTCTCGACCGCAAGGCTGACCCGCAGCGCCGTAAGCGCCCCGCCATGGTCGTTCATGGCAATCGAGCGCTCGAAGGCCGGCGTGAGGCGGAACCGATTGAGCGAAGCGAGCCCCAGCATCGCTGCGAACAAAACCAGCTTGGCGAGCAGCAGCAGGCCGTAGAGCGTCGTCCCCAAGGCCGCGAAATTGGCTGGGCCGACGAGCAGCCAGCTGTTGATCAAGCCGGTGACCACCAGGGTAACAACCACGAGCGTGCCGACGGCGCCGAACCCATGCAGGGCGCGATGGGTCAGCCGAAGGTGCGCGGCATCGATCTCCTCGGTGCGACGCGTCAACAGGAGAAGCAATCCGAACAGCGCGCCGACCCATATACCGCCTCCCAAGAGGTGGAGGATGTCCGCACCGAGGTGAAGCCATCCGGTGCTTCCCTCGTCCATGGCGCCGTGCCCGTTCCACGCGAGTGTCGCCAATGCCGCGGCGGCGGCAATCATGGCGATAGCCAGCCACGATGCTCTGCCTCGCGCCAGCAGGGCTGCACCGACGGCGATGACCAGCGCCACCATACGCACCTTCCAGGCGGTGCCAACCGGTGGCCCCCCGAGCAGCGCGGCCACCGCTGCCTGGTCGATCGGCCAGAATGCAGAACCGGCCATCGCCGAGGCCATAAGGATCAGGCCAACGGCTGAGAGCAGCAACCCGAGCGCTGCGCTTGCCGTGAGCCAAGGCCGCAGCGCGATGGCATCATCGCGCTCGCCAAGACGAAGACCATAGAGGCTGAAGGCCGACAGGCCGAACAGCGCCGCCAGGACCAGGTATAACGCCAAGCGGATGGCGACGGTCGGCCAGTCGAGCATTCGCTCACTTCACCGTGAAGTTGTAGCTGCCGGTGATTTTGTGTGTATCGCTAGAGACGACCTGCCAGCCGACGCTGTAGCGCCCACGCGGGAGGCGCTGCTTCGGGGTGATGGTGAGCGTCCGGCCATCGGCGCCGACTGCGGCGCTGCTGGGCATTTTCATGGCCGCCATGCCCGGCATCGCTGCCATGGTAAGGTCGGCCTTGGAGAAAGCCGGCACGAGTTTCTCGCTGAACTGAAGGCTGATCTTCTCGGGGGTCGCGACGGCCGCGTTGGCGGCGGGGCTGGCGGACACCAGCTTCGGATGCGCGTTCGCCACGCCGCCTGCGAAGAACAGGGCGGCGGCGGCAGTCGTGATGAACAAGCGGCGCATTTAGGATAATCTCCATTTCAATTGGGCTCACCTGTTATTACGCAGCCGGGCGGGTCACCCCTCACGATCTTTTTTTCCGTGCCGACGCTCGAACTCTCGATGAGGGGTCGGCGGCGTCGGCGCGTATTCAGAAGGAGCATGGAGCGCTTTTTCACTGCGTCTCCCCTTAAACGAGCTGTGGCCGCGGGCCTGACAGGCGAATGCGCGGGGTAATGATGAGGTTGCGGTTGACCGATCAGGGGTGGACTGGAGATCCTGAGGAGGTCATCGACTGTCTGATAGTGGGCGGCGGTCCAGCGGGCCTCATGACCGCGATCTATCTGTCGCGGTTTCTCAGGAGCTGCGTCGTCTACGATGCGGCGGCAGGGCGCGCCGCGTCCATCCCGCGCTCGCACAACCTGCCAGGATTTCCCGGCGGCATTTCCGGCGTCGCGTTTCTTGCCCGCCTGCAGGCTCAGCTGCGCGAATATGGCGGGACGATCCAGAGAGGTGAGATCGACGCAATCGTCGCGTCAGGCGACCACTTCTCGGCAAGCTGCGAACTGAACGTCCTGTATGCGCGGACCGTTGTCCTTGCGACGGGCGTCGTCAATCGGCGTCCCGAGATGCCTGATGCGATGCATGACATCGGCGTGGCGCGTGGGCTTCTCCGCTATTGTCCGATCTGCGATGGTTATGAGGCCCGGCGGATGAACGTGGCGGTGCTCGGCGGCAGTGGTCACGGCGCTGAAGAAGCCGAATTCCTGAGGGCTTATGGAGCCAAGGTCACGCTTCTGGCGGAACACTCGCTCGATCTTGGGCCGACCGAACTTGCCAAGCTGGACCAGCAGGGCATTGATGTCGCCCCCTCGCCTGTCGAGCAGTTGCGTCTTGGCGACTGTGTCGAGGTGAGGCTGGCCAATGGCCTGGAGCTACAATTCGACACGCTTTACCCCGCGCTCGGCTCGTCGCCTCGGACGCGGCTTGCCTCTTTGCTCGGAGCACAGCTCAGCGAATCGGGGTGCGTGCTGACCAATGCCCATCAACAAACCTCGGTTAAGGGTCTCTACGCAGTCGGCGACGCCGTGGAAGGGCTCGATCAGATCAGCGTCGCAGCCGGACAAGCGGCGATCGCTGCGACCGCAATTCATAACATGTTGCGCGACCGCGACAGTGGATTGTCGTCCGCCATCGCCGGGCTGTATCCCGCTCGGAGCGTACCGCCGACGTAGTGGGAGCCACTGGCGGTGCACCGAGCGAAAGCCGCCAACAAAGCGCTGATCGCCGGCTCGCTTGTCATCTTCTTCGGCTGCTTCGCGCTTATTCGTATCCACACGACGATCGGCGACACGGCCTTCCTCCGTTCGATGATCCCGCACCACGATCCCGAGGCTTGCGCGGGAGTGCATCGAGACAGTGTGCTATTACCAGCGTCGGGGGTTGCTCGACACGCCCTAGCGGGGCCGGGCTCGCCGGCGGCATCCGACGCTATGCTTGAAAAGGCCTACGGCACGAAGGTCGGCGCTGCCGCATTTTGTCGCATTCTCCTTCGCAGCGCGCCAACACGCGACCGGCTACTAAGCGTCGGGGCCCCTCAGAACGCCAAGTGGTTTATTCCGCCGTGCATGAAGGTTCCGCCGAGGAACCCCTGGATTGAGATCGCGAGTGTCATCAGGCCAAGCACCGCCCAGTACAACGACCGCGACCGCTCGGGACCCTTGCGGTGGCGCGCTGCCATCCAAGCCAGCGCGACGCCGAAGACCGCGATCGATGTCCCGAGCCAGCGATGCGTCATCAGGATAGGGTTGCGGTCGGTCAGGTAGAACCCGCCTGCGAACCAGCCCAGGAACGCCGCCACGATCGCTCCCAGCGCGCCGACGACCAGCATTATGTGTGCGACATGCTGATAATCCCGGTTGCGGCGCCACAACCCGAACAGCTCCACCCCGAACGCACCGATGAACAGGGCGATGGGAAAATGAATGACCATGGTATGCACCCGCCCCAGCCAGCTCACAAGCCGTTCGCCGAAAGTCTTGTTCTTGTTGGCGGTCTCCTCGTGCATGCCGCCCATGTCCATGTCGTCGCCGGCGATGTCGCGGCCGCCCATGTTCATGTCCACGGTCGACATAGAGCCCATGCCCATGTGGCCGTCGCCAGCGTCCGCCCCATCTGCTTTCTGCGTCTCGGCTGCGCTGCTAGCGGCCGGCCCGGGACCGGCCCCGAGCGCATCGTGATCTTCGTGCGCCGATGCCGACGTGCTTACCGAGATTGCAACCGCAAGGAGTAGAGCGAAAGCCCCGCCTCGTTTACCGCCCATCACCCAACCCCTTGAACCGTGTTGTTTCAATCCAGTTTACGCACGCCGCGCCTTCTTCCCTCACCTGCCCAGCTTCCTTTGTGAAACTTTCCGTCTGCTCTTCAAGACGGACTGGACGCCACAGCTACGCTGGCTGCGGCGACCGCGTCATGCCACTCCGCCAAAAAACATCGGCCGATCAGCTGCCGTGGCGGGCGAACAAGCGGCGTCCGCCGGTGCCGAAGGCGACCACGTCATAGGCCTGCGCCTTGACGCCCGGCACTTCCATTCCAGGCGAGCCGAGCGGCATACCGCCGACCGCGAGGCCCCGCACGCCCTTGGGCCGGGTCGCGAGAGCCCGCTTCATGTCGGCGATCGGCACGTGGCCCTCGAAAGCCATGCCATCGGCGATCGCGGTGTGGCAGGACGAGAGGTCCGCGGGAACGCCCGCGCGCTTCTGCAGCGCCGGGCGGTTAGAATCATCGACGACGCGCACCTGACGGCCGAGCTGCTGCTGCACCTGCGCCGCCCACTTGGCGCAACAGCCGCAGCCGGGGTCGCGGTGCATAACGATCGGGGTAGCCGCGCTGGCGGCAACCGGAACCAACAAGGCTGCGGCAGTAAGCGCAAATCGCAACGCTGACTTCATGGAAAAATCTCCTTGGTCGTTCCTCCCGTCTCCTCGCTGGGGGCGGGAGGAACGAGGCTTATTACTGAGGACGCTTGCCCATCGATCGAAGCATCGCCTGGAGCTCACCGATGCTGTTGTTCTGCTCGGCAATCGATTTCTGAGCCATTTGCCGGGTCTTCGCATCTGGCGCCTGGCGGAGAACGATCTGCGACATGGCGATCGCACCGCGGTGATGCTCGATCATCTTGCGGACCCACGTCTCGCTCGCATTAGCGCCCTTGGCCTTCATCATCTTTTCATGCATCGCCATTTCGGCGGGCATGAAAGGCGTGTTCATGCCAGGCATGTTGTCGTGGTTCATGCCTTGCATTTTCGAGTGGTCCATGCCCTGCATCTGCTGCTGAGCCAAAGCGGGGCTCGCCGACATCGCGGCCAGAGCCAGAAGTGTTACTGCCTTGAACATCGTTTTCTCCTTCTTGACCTCAGCCAACCCGACAAGACTAGTCGGCCTCAAAACCATGTGCGAATGCCCAGAACGAGGCTGGTGGATATCGCATCCTCGCCATCCTCGCGTGCAAAACGAGCAGAACGGCCCACTCTGCGCTCGTACGAAACACCTATATAGGGGGCGAACTCTCGCTTCACCTCGTAGCGCAGCCGCAAGCCAAGCTCGATATCCGACAAGCCCGAACCGATCCGGTCTGCCGGAACGTCCTGCGCCGCAAACTCAGCTTCGACACGAGGCTGGAGAATCAGCCGCTGGGTGATGCGCTGATCGTAATAGCCTTCAACGCGGCCCAGCACGTCTCCCTTGCTAGACAAGAACAGTGCGCCCTCGACATCGAAGAAACCCGGAGCCAGGCTCTCAAAACCGACTGTCGCGTAAACACGCGAGGGATTAGGCTTGAAGTCGTACCGGATCCCTGCCTGAAAATCGGTATAGGGTCCGATTGCCCGTGCGTAGAGCGCCTGCAGCTCCGCCCTTTCCAAGCTTCTCCCAA